>DAIRUD010000437.1:0-2004 GCA_036803565.1 Synergistaceae bacterium
CAATCGAAATCGTTAAGATTGCCGCCGCCTTTTTTGGTGTTTCGAGATAGAATGATTTGTATCGACGGATATGAAAATTTTGCGGCCCGCCGTCCTGCTGCACAAGGCCGTGGTATGCGCGGCGGTACTTGCTCCGGTCGTTTTGGGGGTGATGCGCGATGGAGAAAGACGAAGTCGTCCGGGAAATGAACGCGATGAAGGAAATATACCTGGAGGCTGTGCGATCGCTTCCCCCCGGGGAAAAGTATACCACCACGTTTCAGGTGCTCTTCCGCCTTCTTTCCGACCTCGGCGACCTTGCTTACAAGGCGGAGCACGGCATTACTTGGACGGAATATTGCGCACAAAGGCATGGTGAGCTGGAGGAAAAAAGGCGGGCGGCGGATTTGTAAGATGTCGCAGCGAGAATGCCGTAGATGCGACATCTGGGCGACGAGGCGCTCTGCTCCAGACGCTTCGTCGCCCAGTATGCAAACGGGGAAAGGATCCCCGGGTTTTTCGGCGTGGGCTACCCTACGATTCTGCCCGCTTCCAGCGCGTGCCTTGCGGCGTATCCTCGAGAATGATTCCCCTTGCGGAGAGTTGATCGCGGATTTCGTCGGACCGGGCAAAGTTCTTGTTCTTCCGGGCATCCTTCCGCTCCTCGATCAGCGCCTCGATTTCCTGCGCCTCGCCGTCCTCTTCCTCCGCAACGACGGGCAGGATGCCCATGACGTCGTCGACCTCCCGTAAAAATGTCGCCGCGTCTTCCACCGCCTCGTAGTCGATGCCGCCGGGGCGGCCGAGCGCGATGTTCGTCGCGCGAACGAGATCGAAAACCGCTCCGATGGCGCCTGCCGTGTTGAAGTCGTCGTCCATGGAGTCCATGTAAAGTTTTTTCGCCTCGTCGATCGCGCCGCGCAACGTTTCGTCCCGTTCGCAGGGGACGATTTCGCAGGGGCGGGTCTTCAGCGCGAATGCGATCTCCGCCCAGCCGTTCCGCAGGCGTTCGTAGGCGCTGTGGGCCTGCTCCAACGTCTCCTCGGAGAAGTTGAGCGGCGAGCGGTAGTGCGCGGAAAGCATGAAAAGGCGTATGGTCGGCGTGGAGTATTTTGCACGCACGTCCCGTACGGTGAGGAAGTTGCCCAGGGATTTGGACATCTTCTCCCGGTCGATCATCAGGTAGCCGTTGTGAATCCAATAGCGCGCGAACGTCTTGCCGTGCGCCGCCTCGGATTGGGCGATCTCGTTCTCGTGGTGCGGAAAGATGAGGTCGCTGCCGCCGCCGTGGATGTCGATCGTCTCCCCCAGGTGCTTGGTGGCCATCGCGCTGCATTCGATGTGCCAGCCGGGGCGTCCCATGCCCCACGGGCTTTCCCAGGCCGGTTCTCCCGGCTTCTGCGCTTTCCAGAGCGCGAAATCCAGGGGATGGTGCTTGCGCTCGTCGACCTCCACGCGGGCTCCGGCGTTGAGGTCGTCGAGGTTTTGCTTCGACAGCTTGCCGTATTCCGAAAACGTGTCCACGGAGAAATAGACGTCACCGGACGCCTCGTAGGCGTTCCCTTGGGCGACGAGTTCCTCGATCAGCTCGATAATGGCGGGGATCTCCTGCGTCGCCCTGGGGTTGTGGGTCGCGCGCCGGACGCCCAGAGCGTCGGCGTCCTCATAGTAGGCGGCGATGTAGCGTTCCGCGAGCTCCGGCACGGTGATCTTGAGCTGGTGCGCCCGCTGGATCATCTTGTCGTCCACATCCGTAAAATTCTGGACGTACTTTACCTCGAGACCGCCGGATTCCAGATAGCGGCGCAGGACGTCGAAAACGATAAACGGACGGGCGTTGCCGATGTGAAAGTAATCGTACACGGTGGGGCCGCAGACGTAGAAGCTGACCTTTCCCGGCACGAGGGGAACGAATGTTTCCTTTGTGCAGGTCAAATCGTTATATAGGGATAAACTCAAACGAGGTTGCACCTCCCGATGTTTTGTCGATTTTACATGCAATCGACAGTATCTTATACTATAATT
>DAIRUD010000438.1:0-2000 GCA_036803565.1 Synergistaceae bacterium
GTCGGTGCCGAGGGGGTCGGCCCCCCTCGGCGGTGTCATTCGCCGTTCGTTGCCCGGCTTATTTCACGAACTCGCGCATCGGCACTACGTCGATGCCGTTGTCCTTGAAGGCCTTGTTGATCTCGCGGAGGCCCTGCAGCGTCTCGGGGTTGTCGCCGTGCACGCACATGGTGTCGAAATAAAAATTCTCGATCACCGTGCCGTCCATGGTCGTGATGCGGTGCTCCTTGACCATCTCCACCGCGCGCTCGAGGACGCGCTTGTGATCCTTGATGACCGCGCCGGGAACGCGCCGGGAAACGAGCGTCTGGTCGGCGTTGTACTCGCGGTCCGGAAACACCTCGACGGCGACGCGCAGGCCCATATTCTTCCAGATGTCGATGGTCTTGGCGCCCGCGAAGCTGAGGATGATCAGGTCCTTGTCGAACTTCTGCACCGCCCGGCCGGCGGCCTCCGCCCAGCTGGCGTTGCCCTTCATCGCCTCGGTGTAGATCTGGATGTACAGGTTGCCGTGCGGCTTGAAGTGCTGGAGCCGCCCGCCGCGCGCCTTGGCGAAGGCGTAGATGGCGCCGAGCTGGTAGAGGCAGAGGTTCTCGATCTCCTCCGGCGTCAGGTCCATGTTGCGGCGGCCGAAACCCTGCAGATCCGGCCAACCGGGGTGCGCGCCGATGCCGACGTTCTTCTCGATCGCCCACTTGACGGTGCGGTCGAGGACCATGAAGTCGCCCGCGTGAAAACCGCAGGCGATGTTGGCCGACGTGATCTCGTCCATCACCTCGTAATCGCAACCCAGGACGTAATTGCCGAAGCTCTCCCCCATATCGCAGTTCAGGTCTACCTTGATGCTCATCCTCTCCACTCCTTTCGGTCGGATAACGTCGTTATCTTTTCTCGACGAATACGTTGTACGATTTGTCGCCCACCGTGACGCGCAGCAGCTCCGCGTCGGCGAGGCCGGTGTCGGTCAGGAAACGCTCCTTGGCGCCGATGCCGGAGACGATGTACTCCATCCGGCGCAGGACGGCCTGCGCCTCCTCGACGGTGGTTTCGCGGAAGCGGACCTTCTCGCCGGGTCGCTTCTGCCCCATGCGGAAAGCGTCCACGGTGCAGATCGTCCCGATCTTCGAATAGCCGCCGATGGCCTGACGGTCCTTCAGCAACACCAGCGGGTAGCCCTCGCCGGGAACCTGGATCGAACCGAGCGTGATGCCGTCGGAGACGATGTTGGGACCTTTTTCGTTGTGCTCGATCTTGGGGCCCTCCAGGCGGCTGCCCATGCGGTCGGTGTTCTCGCCGAGCGTGTACTCCGCGCTGTAGAACGTCGCGATGCCCTCTTGCGTGAAGTGTTCCGTCTCCGGACCGGGGATGACGCGCAAGATGCCGTCCTCCGCGCCGAAGTCCAGGATCGCCGGATCGATGCCGTAATCGACGAACGCCGCGGGAATGGCCGACGGCCTGACGTTGAGCACGTCGCCCTTCTCCAGCTTGCGGCCCTTGTAGCCGCCGATCTGCGCCTTCAGCCCCGTGGACGCGCTGCCCATGACGACGGGCACGCTGATGCCGCCGTGGACGGCGAGGTAGGCCCGCATGCCGGAGACCGGCGCGCCGAAAGCGATCACGTCCCCCGCCGCCACCCGGATCGACCGGTACATCGGTGCGGGCGCGCCGTTCACCGTCATGGACAGGTTCGCCCCCGTCACGGCGACGAGGGCCTCGCGCAGCACCTTGAACTGCGGCCCCATCATGGTGATCTCCAGCGCCGGGGCGTTGTCGTCGTTGCCGACGATGCGGTTGGCGACGCGGAAGGAAACCTCGTCCATGGCGCCGGAACCGGAGATCCCCAGCTCCTGATAGCCGTACCGCCCCCGGTCCTGCACCGTCGTCAGCGCGCCGGGCAGCACGGTCTCGAAGAGCGGCTCGCCGCCCGGGTTCCAGTCGGAGTAGTCCGACGGCCGGTCGACGGCATCGATGTCGGCGCGGTTTTCCTCGAAGGTCTCGGC
>DAIRUD010000439.1:0-1996 GCA_036803565.1 Synergistaceae bacterium
CGTCTCGTGGCGCAGCAGGCTGCGGTTGGCCCCGGCGTCGAAGAGGCGCCGATAGGACTCGCGGCTCCGCTCCCCGACGGAGAGCGTGATCGCCGAGTCCGGGTAGGCGGCGCGGATCGCCGAGACGATCTCGACGAGCCGGTCGTCGTCGAACCAGAGGTCCTCGCCGCCCTGCAGGACGAAGGAGCGGTAGCCGAGCTCGTGCCCGATGCGGCAGCACTCCAAAATCTCCCCGCGCCCCAGGCGGTAGCGCCCGGCGTCCGCGTTGGCGCAGCGCAGGCCGCAGTAGAGGCAGTTGCGAAAGCAGTGACTGGTGAACTCGATGAGGCCGCGAAAATAGACCCGCCTGCCGAAGATCGCATCTCTGCGCTTGCCGGAGGCCTCGTACAGAACACCGCGCTCGTCCGCGCCGATCGTTTCGATCAGTCGGGCCAGCGCGGAACGCTCCGGCGCTTCCCCGGCGAGAAGCCGCTCCAACGCCCGGTCGGCACATCCCTTCATCCCTTCGCCTCCTCCTTCCACAATTGCCGCAGCCGCCCCGAAAGTCGGTCGGCGAGCGCGCCCACGGCAAAGCCGGTGAAAGCCGCGAAGAGAAGCAACACCGGCAGGTAAACGGCGATCATCGGCTCCCCCGTCATCAGGACGACCGCCCCCATCTGCCCGAGGTTGAAGGCGAAGGCCGAGGCCACGCTGATCGCCGGGAGGCTGAGGCGCGCCCCCGCGTACCGATAGAGCAGGATCGCCGTCGGCAGGGAGCAGAGCGTACCGCCGACGCTGCACGCCAGCGCGAAGACGTTTCCCGTCAGGAAGAACGCCAGCCCCGTCTTGAGCGCCGCCACGACCACCGCGTCGGCGGGCCCGAATACGACCAGCGCCAGCAGCGGGAAGACGTTGGCGAGGCCGAGGCGCATGCCCGGAACCGGCAGGGGAAAGAGCGCGTCGAAAATCCCCGTCAGCAGGGCGGCCGCCGAGAAAACGGCGAGGAAGACCGTGCGCGCGGTTCCCGTCCGCGTGAAATACATCAGTACGTCACCGCGTCCACCGCCGCCGCCCCGTCCCGCTCCGCCCCCCGCAACCGCACCAACAGGCGGTGCGGGAGACAGGCGATGACTCCTCCGGACGCGGTGACGGGCCGCATGCGCAGGCAGTCCCCGCCGGGGCAGTCGGCGGACGCCATGCGCAAGCCGTCCGGGTCCATGCGCAGGATGTTGAAACCGCCCCCTCCCTCCAGTTCGATCAACGTTCCCTGCGAAAGGTCGGCCAAGGGGACGACGCGGACGACCCGCCCGTCGGAGACGATCTCCACCTCCGTGCCGCCGCGCCGCGCCGCGAGGCGCGGCAGGGACAGCGCCAGCACCGCCAGAAGCGCCAGGGCGATCGCATAGAGCTTCCGGTCGTCCCGTCTGTAGAGCGCCATCAGCGCCGGACCTCGACGAAGCGGAGCGTATACGGCCCGTCGGGCAGCGTGATGCGGCCCCGCAGCCCCCCCGTCGCCACGACCTCGCGCACGTCGCCGGAGAGGATGAAGACGGCCTCCGCGCCGGGAAATTCCGCCAAGAGGGCGAGCGCGTCCGCAACTCCGGCGACGACGCAGGCGGTGGATAGAGCGTCCCCGGCGACCGGATCGTCCGCGACGATCGTCGCGGAGAGCAGCGCCCCCTCGACCGGAAAACCGCTCCGCGGGTCCAAAATATGCGTGTAGCGCCTGCCGTCCACCTCGGCATAGCGCTCGTACACCCCGGCGGTCACGACCGCCGTGTCGCGCAGGGAGAGGATCGCGGCGGGCACGCCGCGAGGCCGCTCCGGCGACTGGATGCCGATATTCCAGTCGTCGCCGTCGGGCCGCGCCCCCACGAGGACGACGTTGCCGCCCAGGTCGATCAGGGCGGAGGGCACCCCGGCCCGCCGCACGATGTCGGCGACGCGGCCGGCGCGGAGAACGAGAAGGACCTGTACGAGGCGCAACGCTCCATCCAACGACTGGCGCAAGAATTAG
>DAIRUD010000440.1:0-1976 GCA_036803565.1 Synergistaceae bacterium
GCCGCCGTCTCGGCACTCCAGCGCCAGAGGGGAAGCGCGCCGAGTCGTCGGAATTGCTTCGGCGCCCCCCCGATGCGGGAACCCGCTCCCGCTGCGACAAGGACGAAGGCCCAACGGTGCGCCGCGGTCATCGCTTGAGCTTTCCGAAAACCATTCTTCCCGCGGATGTCTGCAACATCGAGGTGATCGTGATCTCCGCCGTCTCCCCGATGCTCGGTTCCCCATCCTCGACGACCAGCATCGTCCCGTCCTCCAGGTAGCCGACGCCCTGCCCGTCCTCCTTGCCCCTGCGGATGATGTCGATGCGGACCTGCTCGCCGGGGAGGAACTGCGGGCGGAGCGAGTTCGCCAGATCGTTGACGTTCAGGACCTCGACGCCTTCGATTTTGGAAATCTGGTTGAGATTGTAGTCCGTCGTGACGATCTTCGCGCCCAAACGCTTGCAAAGCTCCACCAGCGCCTCGTCCACCTTGTCCCGCTTGAGCGTCCGCATGCTGACGTCCTCGATCTGGACGCGCATCGCCTTGTTCTTCTGCAGCTCGGACACGACGTTCATACCCTTGCGCCCCCTGGCGCGCCGCGACGGATCGGACGAATCCGCGACGCCCTGCAGCTCGGTCAGGACGAACCGGGGCAGGAGCAAAATTCCTTCGAGAAATCCGGTATTGGAGATGTCCAGAATCCTGCCGTCGATCAACGCGCTGGTGTCCAACACCTTGATCGCCGCTTCCGACGGATCGAGGTCGTCGAGACCCTCTTCCACGGCGAATACGTCGTCCTCCTCGCTCGACAGCGCCCGTTTTTTCCGCCCCCGCTTCGGCGCGATACGGCTGCCGCGACCGGCGATCCCCCGCAGAAAATTCCAGATGGAATCCCGGTATTTCAGCATCGCGCGCGTGCCGACATAGGCGAAAAGGATATTCAGGGCGATGGCGACATAAAACCCGATGACCGGGATTCCCATGAAAAAGGGAATCGCCAGCAGATTGGCGAGAATCAGGCTGACGACCAGCCCCATCACCGTAACCGCGATGTCGGATACCCCGACGTTCTGCAACATGCTTTCGAACAGCTGCCCGATCTTTCGCAGAATCCACCAAATGAGCGGCGTTACGATATACCCGACGAGCGCGAATAACAAAATGGAAAAAGCCGTCCAGACATTCTGGTGCGCAAGTTGCTGGAACCATGCGGGCTGCAGGCCGATCATCGCATAGGCGATCTGGTAACCCGCGATACCCATGACGAGCGTCATCAGGCAACGCAAGACGATTTTCATAAGGGCGTTGATTCCCGTCTCCGCCAAAAGATCCACTCCTTTCCTGATTTGGATTGCCGTTGCGAACCCTCTACCGCACCTCCTCCCCCTCCATCTCCCGCCGCGATTCGAGGGCGATGTGCAGCGTCACCCTGTCCGCGTAACCGATGCTGCCCCCCACGGGCAAGCCGTACGAAAGGCGCGAGAGCCTGACCGGCAAGTCGGCCAGCGCGTCCTGCAGCGTATAGGCCGTCATGTCCCCCTCGATCCGCGGGTTCAGCGCCAGAATCACCTCTTCGGCGGGAAACGCGAGGACGCGCGCGCGGAGGCGCTCCAGGCTCTCGCCGGGGATCTCCTGTCCTTCCAGCGGCGAACATTTTCCCCCAAGCACGTGATACAGGCCGCGGAATACCCCGGCCTGTTCCATCGCCACACAGTCCTCCTGCGTCTCCACAACGCAGATCTTCGTCCTGTCTCGCGCGGGATCCCGGCAGACGCCGCAGAGGTCCTCGGTCGTGATATTGCCGCACTCCGTACAGGCGCGCACTTTTTCGCGCAGATCCGCGATCGCGTGCGCAAGCGCGAGCGCCCACTCCTTATCCTGGCCCAGAAGAAAAAAAACCATACGGCGTGCGGTCTTCTCCCCCACGCCGGGAAATCTGCCCCAAAGGCGAACGAGCTGTTCGAAAGCTCCGGGAAGTGCCAAAACGCTCCTCTC
>DAIRUD010000441.1:0-1974 GCA_036803565.1 Synergistaceae bacterium
CCGGCATCCTCGGCGACGCGGACGCCCTCCCCGAACCGCTCTCCGCCCGGGAACGGGAGGTCCTACTGGTCACGTCGAAGGGCTTTTCCATCAAGGAGATCGCCGCCAGACTCTGCATCACGGAGCGCACCGTCCAGGCCCACCTGACCTCCGTCTACGCCAAGTTCGGCTGCCGGGGGAAGGGGGAGGCGCTGCTCGTCGCCCTGAAGCACGGCATCATCACCCTCGAGGAGCTTTTGGACGGCACGTCTCTCGACGAGATGAACGAAAGGGAATAGGACTTGCTGCGACGCAGGCTCCTGACCGTCCTTTTCATCTGCATCCTGCTGCCGGTCGTCGTGATCCTGGTGCAATCGGCCGCGACGCTCCTCGGCCAGAAGAAATCCACGACGGAGATCGCCGGGCGCTACGTCCGCAGCCTCGCCACGTACGCCGCCGAGCGATGGAATCAGGGCCGAAGCGAGGAGATCACGGCCTTTTTCTCCCTGCTCGGCGACGAGGGGTACGAGCGCTTCATCGCCTCGGAGCCGCCCAAGCGGCCTCCACTGCGCGAAAACGCCGAGATGCGGGGGAAATTCATCCCCGGCCTCGTCGCCTACGTCACCCCAAACGGCGACCTGATCGCCTGCTCCCAAAACGCGGCGATCCTCGTCAACATCTACGAGGCCGTGCTCCGGGAGACCGGGGGGCGCCTCCCCCCGCAGGAGGGCGAGCTGGTCGGCGGCCTGCGCATCGGCAACCGCAAGCTGACGTACGTCGCCTACATCGCCCCGACCCAGGATCCCCGCGTCTACACCGTGGCCGCCGTGACGATGCTGGGCTGGATGGGCCGCAACGACTTCAACATGATGAAGCTGGCCACCGCCGCCATCCTCGGCATGCTCGTCTGCCTCGTCGCCCTTTTCCTCTTGCGCCGCACCCTGATCGCGCCGCTGCTGACCCTCTCCTCGCAGGTGGACACGCTGGAGTGGGGCAAGGCCCTGCCGCCGCCGCCACCCGACCAGAACTGCAAGCTCGGCCTGGAGCGCCTGCAGGTGGAGGAGGTCACCTCCCTCCAGCGGGCGATCCACGATCTGGCGCAGCGCATGATCGAGAAGGACGAACTGGAGCGCCGTTATCTCGGCGACATCATCCAGGCGCAGGACGACGAGCGCGGCCGCATCGCCCAGGACATCCACGACGGACCGATCCAGGTGCTCTCCGCCCTGGTCCAGAGGATCCAGATGGCGTGCATCGAGGCCGAGGACCTCTCCGACTCCTCGCACGCCGCGCTGGCCCGTGCGGAGGAAATCGCCCAGGACCTCGTCGAGGACCTGCGCGGCGTCTGCGACGCGCTCGTGCCGCCCTGGGTCTCGCTCGGCATCGTCTCCTGCATGGAGGAAGCCGCGAGTCGATTCGAGCGCCAACACGCCGTGCAAATCGACATGGACGTGGAGCAGGACCTCGAGACCTCGCCCGAGACGACGCTGGCCCTCTACCGCATTTTTCAGGAAGCCGTGTCCAACGCAGTCCGCCACGGCGGGGCGGGCACAATCAACGTACAACTGGCCAGGGAGACCGATACGGGAAAGATCCGCTTCCGCATCCGCGACGACGGCACGGGCTTCGACCCGACGCCGGAGATGCTGGCCAACCTGTTCCACGAGGGCAAGCGCGGCATCAACGGCATGCGCCAGCGCATCGAACTGCTCGGGGGAACCTACGAGATCTGTTCGCAAGCGGGGGAGGGCACCGAAATCCTAGCCCGCTTCTGAAACGCCGCATCCGGCCGATTGACACGCAAATGCGGCGACACTATAATGATTGCAATTGAATAAGAAAACTCCGGGGGAGCTACGGCTGAGAGGGAGGCGACACGTCGTCTCCGACCCCAGGACCCGATCCGGTTAATGCCGGCGTGGGAAGCGAGTGTAGGAAATCGACCAGGGGGAGCTCGCGCAACGCGGCTCCCCTTTTCGTTTCGAAGACAAGACC
>DAIRUD010000442.1:0-1974 GCA_036803565.1 Synergistaceae bacterium
GGTGTGGGGCGGAGCCCCACGAAGTAAAAATGCCCTAAAACGAACGCCCCAGCCGCTCCGCCTCCGCCAAGCAATCCGCCCCGGCCACTGCTCCGGGCTCCCGCACGCCGGGGACGATGACCGTCCCCCTGTCCTCCCAACCCATGAAACCCAGGATATGCCGATAGTTGTGCAGCACCCCGTCGAACAGCGCGACATCCTCGTTCGCGGCGCAGGCCAGCATCGCGCCCTCCCGGACGGGAAACGGCTTCTTCCGCCGTTCCGCGCCGCCGAAGGCGTACAGCTTGTCGACGGCGGCCTTCAGCTTGGCCGGAAAGGTGCAGAAGTACAGCGGAAAGGCGAATACGACCGCATCCGCCCGCATGAGCAGCGGATAGAGGAGGCCGTTGAAATCGTCCTCGAAAGAGCAGGGCACCCCCTTGCTCCAGCAGGTGTTGCAGGCGACGCAGCCGTCGATTCTGTGTCGGGCGGCGTCGAACCGCTCGACCGCGTGTCCGGCACCCGCCGCCCCCTCGGCAAAGGCGTCGGCGAGCAGCCCGCTGTTGCCGTTGCGCCGTGCGCTGCCGGTCAGGATCAGGATCGTTTTCCCCATTTCGCCACACTCCTCCGTTCATTCGACTCGCCCCGGACAGGCGGCGCGTTCTTTTTCATTGCGCGAACCCGCATATCCCTCGCCGATCGCCGATTCCCAAGCGCTTCCGATACGATCGACACGGAGGCCCCTCCGCTTCGTCCCGTCCTTCCCTCCGGCAAGCGTCCCTAATAACCGAAGACGGACGCCGCGCGCCGCATGTTGTCGATCACGGCAACCGAGAAGGGGCAGCGGCGCTCGCACTCGCCGCAGGCAACGCAGTCCGACGCGTGCGCCGCGAGCGCCCGGTAGTGCGCGGCGACGCCGGGAGGAACATTGTCCGCGTCCAGCGCCGCGATGTCCAGATATTTCCCCACCGCCCCGATGTCGATACCCGAAGGGCAGGGCTGGCAGTGGTTGCAGTAGACGCAGCTGCCGCGAAAGCTCCCCTGGAAGCTGCCGATCGCCTCGGCGTAGTCCCGCTCGGCGTCGGACATCTCCAGGTAGCGGGCGGCCTCCCGTACCTCCGCCTCCCCCTTGCAGCCGACCAGCGCGCTGACCACGGCGGGCCGCGTCAGGGCGTAGTGGACGCATTGGCCCACCGTCAGCGGCCGCGCGAACGGCGTATGATCCGGCGACAACAGCTTTCCCGCGCCGAGGGTTTTCATGACCGTGATCGCCACGCCCAGGCTCTCGCAGCGGCGATACAGCTCCGCCCGTTTGGGGTCGACATTCTCCCGCATCAGGGAGGAGAAAAGCGGCGCCTTCTCCGGTTCCGCCGGATCGCCGAGGGCATCGAGAACCCCCGTCCCGGCGGGCATCAGGTCGAACGCCGGGTTGACGCTGAACATCAGCAGGTCCACGAGCCCCGTCTCCACGACCTTCAAAGCGATCTCCGGGTTGTGCGAGGACGCGCCGATGGCCCGGATGGTCCCGCTCCGCTTGAGATGCCGGGCGTATTCGATCACCCCGCCGCCGAAGACCTCGTCGAACGCCTCCTGCGAATCCATGAACAGCAGCATGCCGAAGTCGATGTAATCCGTCCCCAGGCAGCGCAGCAGGGACTCGAAATAGCGCTTGCAGACCTCCACGTCGCGGGAGACGTCGTACTGCCCGTTGCTGTCGACGGAACCGATGTGCCCCTGTATCAGGACCTTCTCCCGCCTGCCCGCGAGCGCCCGGCCGACGTTGGTGCGGACCTCGTCCCCCGGCATGAAAAGGTCCAGGATGTTGATCCCCCGCTCGACGGCGGCGTGTACCGTCTCCTCCACCAGCGCGTACGGCTTGAAATCCAGATGCTCCGTGCCCAGCCCGACGACACTCGCCGCCATGCCGGTATCGCCGATCTTGCGATATTCCATGTTCTCCTCCTTGTCGATCCACGGCCGCCCTTGCCCAGATCC
>DAIRUD010000443.1:0-1970 GCA_036803565.1 Synergistaceae bacterium
CCGTCGTCGGGACGCCCATGCCGAGGATGATCGAGCCGATCATCGTCCAGAAGAGCGCCAGCGGCAGGTAGCCCATGGAGAGGTCCAGCACGAAGGAGGAGAAGGCGAGGCCGACGCCGCTGATGCTGATGACGCCGATGATGATGCCGGAACAGGCGCAGGCCGTCGCCACCTCGATCGCGCCCATACCGCCCCCGATCAGGGCGTTGAGGACCATTTTCGGCGTCATCCGGTGTTGCTTGGGGCCGATCCACGAGAAGACGACGATGGCGACGATGGACCAGAAGACGGCCATCGTCGGCGAGTAGCCGCCCGCAAGGATGACGACGAGCGCGACGATCGGCAGCAGGAGGTGCCAGCCCTTTTTCAGGACGGTGCCCGCCTTGGGCAACTCCGACGCGTCGAGCCGTTTCATCCGCTGCTTGCCGGCGCGGAAGTGCACCATCATGATGATGGAGATGAAGTACAGCGTCGCCGGGATGGCCGCCGCGACGACGACCTCCCAATAGGATATGGCCAGGAACTGCGCCATGATGAAGGCCGCCGCGCCCATGACCGGCGGCATGACCTGCCCGCCCGTCGACGCGCAGGCGACGACCGCGCCCGCGAAGGTCGGCGTGTAGCCCGCCTGCTTCATCAGCGGGATGGTGAACGAGCCGGTGGTGACCGCGTTGCCGGTGGAGCTGCCGGACACCATGCCCATCAGGCCGGAGGCGACGACGGCCGCCTTGCCCGCGCCGCCCAGGCTTCTGCCGGTCAGCGCCACCGCCAGGTCGATGAAGAACTGCCCCGCCCCGGAAATGGTGAGGAACGCGCCGAAGAGGCAGAAGAGGAAGATAAAGGACGCCGATACCCCCAGCGGGACGCCGAAAATGCCGTCCGTGCGCAGGTACATGAAGGGCGCGAGTTCCTCGATGCCGTATCCGCCGTGCCCGAGCATGCCCGGCAGGTAGCGGCCGAAAAGGGCGTAACAGAGGGCTACGGTCGCGACGATCGGCAACGGCCAGCCCATCGAGCGGCGCGTCGCCTCGAGGACGAGCAGGACCATCATGGCGCCGAGCACGATGTCGGATTGGATGGCGCGTCCTTCGCGCTCCGTAATCGCTTCCAGGTTGAAGAGGATGTTGGCGCAGCAGACGATCATCAGGATGGCGCAGAGCCAATCCCACGGTTCGATTTTGTTCTTCGGCCGCTTTGTCGAAATGGGATAGAGCAGAAAGACCATGGAACCCATAAACAGGAAGTGGATGGAACGCTGCGTCATCGCGTCCAAGAGGCCGAACGCGGCCGTGTATAGGTGAAAGCAGGAGGCGGCGAGCGCCATCGTCGCGACGACGTAGTACTGCCAGCCTTGCAGCACGCGTTTTTTCCCGGTTTCCGGATCGTCGATCTCCACCCGTTCCACCTGGCTCAGGTCGATCCTGGTCGCCGAGTCGACGCTGCCCTCCAGCCCGGACCTGTCTATCTCGTCGTAGTCCATCTTTTTCTTATCGTCCGTCATAAACTGTTCCTCCCGCTTCGCCGAATGTCGGGTAATTTTGAAGCTGCGCGGCCGTGCACGCAGCTTCAAAACTCGTTGAGGAAATGCGTCGGTTATTTGGTGTCGACCTTGACGCCCTGCTCTCCGAAGTACTTCGCCGCGCCGGGATGGAAGGGGATGATGCCGATGCCCGCCTTTTCGGGGGTGAATTCGGACGCGTGCGGGGTCGTCTTCTGGATCTCCTCGCGCTTCTCGATGAAGATCTTCACGCAGTCGTAGGCGACCTGATCGCTCATCTTGGAGTTGACGACGAGGAAGTTGCCGTCGGCGACGACCTTGCAGTCCTCGGTCTGTTTCGCATAAGTGCCCGCCGGAATCGTGAAGGGCATCATGAACGGATTCTCCGACACGACTTTCTCGATCACCGCGTCGGGGATCGGGATCAGGACGACGTCGCGGACCGCCGCGATCTCCATGACCGCCGAGCCGG
>DAIRUD010000444.1:0-1958 GCA_036803565.1 Synergistaceae bacterium
CGAGAATTCTCCCGCAGTATTCGCAAAACCACTCGTCGTCATCGCGGAAGAAAGGAAAGCCCCGGCGCGGCAGAAACGACAGATTGGAAAACCATATCCCGTCCCGCCATTCGCCCTGGTCTTCGTTGCAGATGACGACCCGGCCGCGGCCATTCATGAAGACGAACTTGTTGCCTCTGCCGATATGGCGGCCAATCCTTTTGAACAGCTTGGCATGACGCAGGAAATATCCCGTCAGGTTGCCCAAATACCGATCGCGGTAAATGATTGTGTCGGAGACTTCGCTCCCTTTGGGAACGTCGACGCAGGATAAAATACCGTTGTGGACGAAGCCCAGGTCATGGGCGATGCGGTGGGGATGGCAGTTGGCCTTGTCGATTTTGCCCGCCGTGGCGATGCGGAAGTGAAAAACGACTGGCAGGGTGTCTCCGTGGATTTTGCGGCTTTTGTCCCAGGCGGCGCTGAAATCATCGAAGCTGAAAAAGCCCTTCTTGATAAGCAACCTTCCCTCGCAGGGGAACATATAGCCGGCGCCGTCCGGGTTATTCTCGAAGCATGTTTCGAGAGTACGGAAGTCCATCGGTATGCCCCAGGGTTTGTAGACGATAATGCACATGGAAATTCCTTTGCTGAAAATGGTGAATGGGAGTGGGGTTGAAAGCTATCCGGCATGGCGCATGATGCGTTTCTGGACCTGGCGGACGATGCGGACGTCGACGGCGGCGCTGTCGAGGCTGTGGACGCACTTCTCGACCAGGAACGTCGCCAGATTGCGGTATTGGCTCCGGTTCCGCATGACGAAGCCGAGAAAGCCGTGCGCGTCCAGTTCCCGCAGACTGCACTGTTTGGCGTAGTCGATGGCGGCTTTGACGGTTTCGAGGTTTTTGTAGAAGCGGTCGGTGCGGATGGTGGAGTTGAAGATGCGGACCTCGACGGTGTGGCGGGTGTAGTTCAGGGCGCTGTAGCGTTCCACGTTGCAATTCGGTATCTCCGGCATGGAAAAACTTGCCCATTGTTCCAGTTTTTCGGCTTTGCGCTGGGAGATGGCGGCGAAAAGAGTGCGGGCGTTCCGGAACAACTGATGGAATTTGTACAAATGGAGCCGTGAGAAGGCGTGCAGGCTGACGTGGATGTGCATGCCCCCGTAGTTATGGCCGGAGAACCGCCGCTCGCGAAGCAGTCGCAGGCAGTCCTCAATCCCTTTCCGGCCGTCATTCGCCGCATAGGCAAAGGTCTGGGGGTGGAAAACCATCTCGAAACCGTTGTTTATCGAGCCGTCCTGTTTGCAGACGATTGGGGCCAGTTCCTTGAGCGTGCGTGCGGTGTCGTTGTTGTCGTAATTGCCGCTGCTGGTGTTTTCGACCTCCAGTTCGACTCCCAGGAAAAACGAATCGACCTCATGGCGCTGTCCGTCGAAACGGGAGCGGTGGTATATCCACGGCGGCTTGTAGGCGTATTGATGAATCGCCCGGTCCACATCGCTTTGGCGAATCCGATAGCAGTCGTCGCAGTAATCCTCGTCCTCGTCGAAATTGAGGTCCGAGGTGCTGTAGAGATCGCCGCAGTCGCAGCAACGGCCATAGTCGCCCCGTTCGTAGCAGGATTGGCATATGCGGCCACCGGAGCCGAGGCCGTTGGAATTGTCCTCCGATACGTACCGGCCGCAGTCCTCGCAGCGGTAATAGCGTTCATCGAGGCAGGAATTGCAGACGAGCGCGTCGATGCCGGCGATCCAGGTGCCGTGATCGTCGTGGATGATGCGATCGCACTCGCCGCAGGTGAAATAGTGCTCGGCACACGATTCGCAGACAGGGTCGCCGCTCTCGTCGCGATATTCGCTATCGCGGGCAATGGTCTCGCCGCAATCCGCGCAATCGACGTAATTTTCCGCGCAATCCTCGCAGATACGCTCGCCGTCCGGGTTTTCATGGGATTGTTCAGTGTTTGTGATATTCGCG
>DAIRUD010000445.1:0-1939 GCA_036803565.1 Synergistaceae bacterium
ATTTTTACGATATGAGGGAGAGGTGCGGAGCGGTTGTTTATACCAAGTTGCGATCACTGCATTGAGGATCGCAACTTTTTGGGTTGCCGGTGAGCTGGTTTACGGGATTGATTTGAGTGGATCGATTCGGCAAGAACGCTCCGGTCCGCTCTTGGAGGTGTCTCGGGTGTTTTCGGGAGCTTGCGGCACGTATGTGATCGACGGCATAAGAAATATGCCGATTACAGGAGGTATGGCAATGGATTTCGACGCTTTGACGTATCGCTATCCCTCGCGCCGCAACGTCGTTTACGGCACGAAGGGAATGGTCGCCACGGGGCAGCCGCTGGCGGCGGAGGCGGGGCTGGAGATTTTGAAGAAAGGGGGCAACGCCGTCGACGCCGCCATCGCCACGGCGGCCTGCCTGACGGTCGTCGAACCGGTCTCGAACGGCATCGGCGGCGACGCTTTCGCGTTGATCTGGACGGGCGGCGCTTTGCACGGCCTGAACGCGAGCGGCTGGGCGCCGAAGGCGGCGGATCCGTCCGTTCTCGTCGGCGCGGGGCATACCGAGGTGCCGAAGTTCGGCTGGTACCCCGTGACGGTGCCGGGCGCGCCCTCCGCCTGGGCGGAGATGTCCGCCAGGTTCGGCCGCCTGCCGCTTGCGGAGGTCATGCGACCGGCCGTCGCGTACGCGGCGGAGGGTTTCGCCATATCGCCGAACGTGAGCCGGATGTGGGGACGGGCGCAGACGCGCTTTGCGGCCTGTCGCGGCGAGGAGTTTCGGCATTGGTTCGCCACCTTCTGCCCCGAGGGGAGGTCCCCTTTGCCGGGGGAGATCTGGCGGTCGCAGGGGCACGCCGAGACCCTTGCCGCCATCGCCGACAGCGGGGCGGAGTCGTTCTATCGTGGAGCCCTGGCCGAGCGGATCGACGCGTTTTCCCGGGCGCACGACGGTTGGCTGCGGGCGGAGGATCTCGCGCAATACCGTCCCGAATGGGTGGAGCCGATCCACGTCGGCTATCGCGGCTACGATGTGTGGGAGATCCCGCCGAACGGGCACGGCATCGGGGCGCTGATGGCCCTGGCGATCCTGGAGGGCCTCGAATTCCCCGCCTGCCGGGAGGACGAGACGGTCTACCATCGACAGATCGAGGCGATGAAGCTCGCCTTCAGCGATGCGCGGCGGCACGTTGCGGACCCGCGTTTCATGCGCTGCACGCCGGAGGAGCTGCTTTCGACGGCGTACGCCGCCGAGCGGCGCGCGCAGATCGGCGAACGGGCGCTCGAACCGCTGGCCGGAACGCCCCCCAAGGGCGGCACGGTTTATCTTGCGGCGGCGGATGGGGAGGGCAATATGGTCTCCATGATCCAGAGCAACTATATGGGTTTCGGCTCGGGCCTCGTCGTGCCGGGAACGGGAATCGCGCTGCACAACCGGGGCAACAACTTCTCGCTCGACCCGCAGTCGCCGAACGTGCTCGCGCCGTCGAAGAAGCCGTACCACACGATCATCCCCGGCTTCCTCACGAAAAACGGCGAACCGGTCGGCCCCTTCGGGGTGATGGGCGGTTTCATGCAGCCGCAGGGGCACGTACAGGTCGTCACGAACATGATCGATTTCGACATGAACCCGCAGGAGGCGCTGGACGCCCCGCGCTGGCAGTGGACGGAGGGGAAGCGCGTGCTGCTCGAACAGGGGGTGCCGAACCATATCGCGGTCTCGCTTGCCGAGCGGGGGCACGATGTCCGGGTGATGCACGACGCGGCGGAGTTCGGGCGTGGCGAAATCATCCTGCGAACCGGGCGGGGCTCGCTGGCCGGTGCGACGGAATCCCGCACCGACGGCTGCGTCGCGGTATGGTAGGTCGCTCGGCGACACGATGTAGGGAAAAGCCGGAGAGATCAACATCGGATAACGCATGACAGAAAAAGGGATCCAAGGGAACCGGTTCCCTTG
>DAIRUD010000446.1:0-1934 GCA_036803565.1 Synergistaceae bacterium
CGGATTCCCGCCGCGCGTACGTCCGGTCCCTCCTCGTCCCGCTCTTTCTCGAAAACGGAATCGAGGATGTTGGACAGCGTGTCCTCCATGATCCCCAGTGTGCGCGACACGATGTCCTCGTCCCGCAGGATCGCCTCGCGTTCGCGGTAGATCGCCTCGCGCTGCTGGTTCATGACGTTGTCGTAGGAGAGCAGCTGTTTGCGGATGTCGAAGTGCAGCGATTCGACCTTCTTCTGCGCGCCCTCGATGGTCTTGTTGAGAAGGGAGTGCTCGATGGATTCCCCCTCCTCCATGCCCAGTTTCGTCATGATGCCCTGCACGCGCTCGCCGCCGAAGAGCCGGAGCAGTTCGTCGTCCAGCGCCACGTAGAAGCGGCTCTCCCCCGGGTCGCCCTGCCTTCCCGAGCGCCCGCGAAGCTGGTTGTCGATGCGGCGGGATTCGTGGCGCTCCACGCCGACGATGCGCAGGCCGCCCAGCGCGATGACCTTATCGTGCTCCTCCGCGCACTGGGCGCGGAATCCCTCCAGGAGTTCGGCGTATTCCGGGGAATCGCGGTCGATCCCGCGCTTTTCCGCCTCCTCGCGTGCCATGAACTCGGGGTTGCCGCCGAGGACGATGTCCGTCCCGCGCCCCGCCATGTTGGTCGCGACGGTGACGGCGTTGAGGCGGCCCGCCTGCGCGACGATGGCCGCTTCCTTCTCGTGGACCTTGGCGTTGAGGACGTTGTGCGGGATGCGCCGCGCCTTGAGCAGCTTGCTCATCTTCTCGGAATTTTCGATCGACGACGTGCCCACCAGCACGGGCTGTCCCGTCCGGTAGCTGCTCTCCACCTCGTCGGCGACGGCGGCGAATTTTTCCGCCTTGGTCCGGAAGATGACGTCGGGGTTGTCGATGCGGACCATCGGCCGGTGTGTCGGGATCGTCACCACGTCGAGGCCGTAGATCTCGCGGAATTCCTCCGCCTCCGTCAGCGCGGTGCCGGTCATCCCGGACAGTTTGCGGTAGAGGCGGAAGTAGTTTTGCAGCGTGATGGTGGCCAGAGTCTGGTTCTCCTTGCCGATGCGCACGCGCTCCTTGGCCTCGATCGCCTGGTGCAGCCCCTCCGAGTAGCGGCGTCCGACCATGAGCCGTCCGGTGAACTCGTCGACGATGACGATCTCCCCGTCCTTCACGACGTAGTGGATGTCGCGCTGGAAAAGGTGGTGCGCCTTCAGGCTCTGCGTGATCTTGTGGGCCAGCTCCGTGTTCGCGTAGTCGGTGAACAGTTCGGGCAGGTTGAGCATCTTCTCGCAGTGCGCGATGCCCGCCTCGGTGAGCGCGATGTTGCGCTCCTTCTCGTCGACCTCGAAATCCGTGTCCTTGCGCAGCCCCCGTGCGACGGCGTCCGCGCGCTGGTACGGCTCGACGCTGTCCTCCGATGGCCCGGAGATGATCAACGGCGTCCGCGCCTCGTCGATGAGGATGGAGTCGACCTCGTCGACGATGCAGAAGTGGTGTCCGCGCTGTACCTGGGCCTCCAGGGAGTGCGCCATGTTGTCGCGCAGGTAGTCGAAGCCGAACTCGCTGTTCGTGCCGTAGGTGATGTCGCAGCGATAGGCGGCGTAGCGGTCGTTGGGGTCCATGAAGGGGGAGATGACGCCGACGGTCAGCCCCATGCCGTTGTAGATCGGCGACATCCAGGACGCGTCGCGGTGGGCCAGGTAGTCGTTGACGGTGATGACGTGCGCGCCCTGTCCCTCGATCGCGTTGAGGACGACGGCGAGCGTGGCGACGAGCGTCTTGCCCTCGCCGGTCTTCATCTCGGCGATCTTCCGCTCGTGCAGCGCCATGCCGCCGATCATCTGCTCGTCGAAGTGGCGCAGCCCCAGCGTGCGCGTCGAAATCTCGCGGACTCGCGCGAACACCTCGGGCAGAATGTCGTCGAGCGTCTCGCC
>DAIRUD010000447.1:0-1933 GCA_036803565.1 Synergistaceae bacterium
ATCTCCCGGCGTCCGTCTCGTATCATACCGACGATCCCGCTATTTCCGCTTCCAGTAGATCCGGCTCTCGCTCTTCTGGGGATCGGCCTGCATCGTGGCGATGGTGTCGAACGATTCGAGGTAGCGCAACAGCGCGAACCGCTTGTCGCTCCCCGTCAGCTCGCGATAGGCCTCTGCGAGCGGCGACGTTCCGTCCGTCAGAAGGCTCGCGTCGAAATACGCGCCCATCAGGACGCCGGTCTGCGGCAGGTCCTGCATCGCTTTCGGCGTGGCGGGCGTCTTCGCATACTCCTCCGGTTTGCCCAACCCCACAACGACCAGGTCGCCCCTGCGCCCCGCCGTGATGACGATGTCCGAGCGGATCGCCACGGAGGAGATCGTATCCCAACCCTCGATCTGCGCCGGTCGCAGGAAGAAACCGGCCAGGGCGAAATACTGGTCCACGACGGACTTGGCCTTCGTCTCCAGCGCCACGTAAGCCGTGGTCGGCAGGGGCGAATCCGTGCCCATCGTCACGCCGTAGGAGAAGCGCGAGCCCTCGAGGACCGCGCGGATCTCGCCCACATGCTGCGGCGGTATCCGCTGTCCGGCGGACTGCTGGACGGTCTCCATGAAAAACCCGACGGGGTCCTCCTCGCCGGGGAAGCCGACGGAGAAGAAATACGGCAGGTCCATCGTCACGAACAGCAACGGCGTACCGCTCCCGAACATCGGGATGGGCCCCTTCTCCATGCCGCTCGTCGCGGGCGTCGCGCCCATCGCCGCCAGATCGGAGACCGCCTGGACGCGCGTCACCCCGTCGGCCGTGTTCCACGCGGTTTCCCCGACGGCATCCGAGGAGCTGCCCTCCACTCCGGCCATCGGGAAGCGGTACTGCACGAAGCTCGCGCCCTCGGCGCGCCGTTCGATCTTGGCGCGGGCCGCCGGCTTTTCCACGGCGTCCACCATCCGCGCCAACGCCTCCTCGGTGTCGGAGAGCAGCACGTGCGTCCGGTCACCGGCGGCACGGCGGACGATATAAAGACTCGTCCCCACGTCGCCCGAAGCGGCGTCCAGGCCGGGGACGTCCGCCCGCCAGGTCCACGCTTCGCCGCCGTCGCCCGCGAGGGCCGTTTCCCACGCCTGCGCGCCGCGCATCAGGTCCGAGGAACGGACCGCGTCGAACCGCGCCGCGTCGGTGTAGAACGAAAGGCAGAACAGCGGCGGCGCCGCCAGCAGGACGGTCTCGTCACCCGCGTCGAAGAGCGGGTCCAGAACGTCGAGGCGTTCCATCGCGGCACCCGCCTTGGACAGATAAAGTCCGGGATCCACCCCGCCCAACTGCCCCGTGGCGTCCATACGATGGCGCATCTCGCTCTGGAATTCCGGGTCTTCGAGCAGCGGCGTCAACGCCTTGAGGAAATCCTTCGCCGCGCGCAGCCCCTTCATGCTCCCCATCCGGACGAACACGTAGTCGTCGTCCGCATCGAACTGCGGAATCGCGATCTCCGGCCCCTCCGCCTTCAAGGCGCCCGGACCGCGCCCTCCCTGTTGCGTCGCGAAAAACGCGACCGCCGCGAGCAAAAGCACGGCAGCCAATACCCCGATAAACTTCTTATTCAAAGCCAAACCCCTCCCCCTGTCTTGAATCCGCCGAATTATCTCACAGCCGGGAGCAAACACCAAGGCTCGCCGCCGATTTTTCTGCAAAATTTCCACAAAAAACGCCGTCCGGTCAATTCCGGGCGGCGTTCGACGATTTTAGCGAATCTTGCGTTCAGGAAATAAATAGGGATAGACGATTGTAATCCCCCGGCGGCATTTTTGTCGGAGCGGGCGTCGTGAGGCAAAAATGCTCCGGAATATTTTCACTTCGTGGGGCTCTGCCCCACACCCCGCCAAGGGACATTGTCCCTTGGATCCCTATCTCTTAAGGCATTGTTGCAATGCGGAT
>DAIRUD010000448.1:0-1927 GCA_036803565.1 Synergistaceae bacterium
GCCGCGACGACGGCGACCGCCGCTCGGGACGCGACCGCGCGCCGCAGATCCCCACGGAGGAGATGTCCGTCACGTTGGGCGATTTCCTCAAGGCGCAGCAGGAGGAAGAGGAGGCCTAGGCCCTCCGTCTTCCGTCCGGAAACGACCCAACGCAACGCGGGCGGCCGTCGCCAGGCCGCCCGCGTTTTTCGTACGCTTGCGCCGCACCGGACGGCGTCAGGCCGTCTTCGCCCGTTCGAAATCCGCCCGCATCCGTCCGCGCACTTCCTCGTCGCAAAACACCGCAAGACCCATCCGCGCCAGCGCGCGCGCACCCCGTGCGATGCCGGGGCGGACACGGCTTTCGTCGGCGGCGAGCGCCGCGAATTCCCGCGTGTGCGCGGGAATCTCTTCATCCGTAAAGGCAAGTCCGAGGTGCATCGTCGGACACTTCCAGCTCACGTTGCCGATATCCGTCGAACCGCCCAGATACGGTTCCCGCGCATACGATACGCCCAGCTCGTCCAGCACCCCCATCATCGCCCGCTCCGCCGCCTCGTTGGGCAGGACCTCGTGAAAGACGGTCTGATGGAAGCGCCATTCGACATCCGTTCCCGTTGCCAGCGCCGCTCCCCGCGCGCAGTCGTACGCCTTTTGCAGCACCCCGTCCAGGTCGTTCCGGCTGGGGGAACGGAAGTAAAACGAACCCTGCGCGAAGTCGGGCACGACGTTTTCCGCATCCCCGCCGTGCGTTACGATGCCGTGGATGCGCGTCTCCGGCCGAACGTGCTGGCGCAGCATATCCAGCGCGTGAAAGAGCAGTTGCAGGCCGTTGAGGGCGTTCGCCCCCTCCCAGGGCGCGGCCGCCGCGTGCGCAGCGCGGCCGCGGAAATCGAACTGGAGGGGGACGATCGCCAGCGCCCGGTAGAGCGGGTGCGTCTTCCCCGCCGCGGCGTGGACCATCATCGCGAAATCGACGTCGTCGAAGACGCCCTCGTCCGCCATCCGCACCTTCGCCCCGTTCGTCTCCTCGGCGGGCGTCCCGATGATCCGGATCTCCCCGCCGACGCCGTCCGCCATGGCCTCCGCCAACGCGATCCCTCCCAGCAGGGACATGACGCCGTTCAGGTTGTGCCCGCAGGCGTGCCCGATCTCCGGCAGCGCGTCGTATTCGGCCGGAAAGGCCACGACCGGTCCCTCCCCGAAACGCCGCACGCCGCAAAAGGCCGTGGGAAATCCCGCATACGGATACGCGACGGCGAAGCCTCGCTCCCGCAGCGTATCGACAAGCAGCGCGCTGGTGCGAAACTCCGCCTCTCCCACCTCCGGGTTGCGCGCGATGTCCAGGGCCAGCCCGGTGAAAAAATCCAACTCCGCGTCGACACGCCGGTCGATCGCCTCCTTTTTCGTTTGCATGTCGCACCCCTTTTCGTCCGATGGAAATTTCCCCTATCTTACCCGAAACAGGGGGTATAATGTTCAACCGATATCGATGGAACGATATGCGAAATCACCCATCGCACTTCGAGGGAGGAGGTAGCCCATGCCGGACATTTCCGCAACCGCGCCGGATTACGCGCCGAGGGTCGCAGCCGAGCTGTCCCTGTCGGATAAATCCGTGCGGGCCGTCCTCGCCCTGCTCGCGGACGGCTGTACGGTGCCCTTCATCGCACGCTACCGCAAGGAGGCGACGGGGTCGCTGGACGAGGTCGCCATCGCGGCGATCCGCGACCGCAACGCCAGGATCTGCGAGCTGGAGAAGCGCCGCGAGGCCGTGATCGCCTCCTGCGCGGAGCGCGGCGTGCTGACGGACGCGCTCCGCCGCGACCTCGTGCGCGCGCCGACGCTGGCGGAGCTGGAGGACGCCTACCTCCCGCACCGTCCGAAGCGCAGGACGCGCGGCTCCATCGCCCGGGAAAGGGGCCTGGAGGGGCTGGCCGTCCACATC
>DAIRUD010000449.1:0-1925 GCA_036803565.1 Synergistaceae bacterium
CGCGTCGAGGTGCTCGCCGCCCCGGGCGTCGCGCAGGTGCAGAAGTCGAACCTGTTCGAGACCGAACGGCTCGTTCCCAGGTACGTCCCCGACGGCTCCTTTTCCGGGTGGGGCTACTCCACGGCCAGCGTTTCCTACGCGTCGCACACACAGCGCTACCTGAACGAGGGCGCGACGACGACGGGACCGGGAAGCGGCGGCTGCAACCACATCACCATCGGCGGCATCCGCGGCGGCATGGCGCCGGGGAACTACCGCATCACCTTCCCCAACCAGTTGACGGAGGCGGAGGCGCGCGTCGCCTCGACGTACGGCATGTCGGCGAGCGACATCGTCATCGAACCGAGCTTCCCGCCGGGGACGTTGAACGCCAACATCCTCTTCGAGGCGGTCCAGACGCATCCGCAGGAGGAAGCCGTCACCTTCCGGGTGCTGTCCCGGCGTTTCGACAGCCTCGGCGTGCTCCAACCCGACATCGAGACCTTTATCACCATCTCGCAGCAGGGCGTCGTCGGGGGCGACGTGGACCTCGGCCTCATCACCCAAAACGAGAACGGCACCTACACGACCGCCCCCTTCACGGAACTGGGAATCTACCTGGACCCCACCGACCTCCGCTTGAACAAGCCGCCCGGGCAGTTCGCGGTGGGGGCGAAGTTCCTGCTCAACGTCGTCGCGCCCGACAACCTCGCGCCGGGCCACGCGGGCATCCCCATCGACATCGAAGCGCCGGGAGGCGGCCAGACGCTCCGCTATAACATGAGTTCGACTCTGCCCGATACGACGACCAACACGCCCATCCCCTACGTATACCTCGACGGAGCCACCGGAGACGTTGCGGTGGGCGAAATCCTCGCCAATTTTTCCGGCCTCGGGAAACAGACCTTCCCCCACCCCCCCCACTGGAACTTCGCGGTCAACAACGACGGCCAGCCCCGCACGGAAACGGGCATTCACGGAACCGTCGAGATCATGTCGCGCATCGACGGCACCGTGCCGACCAGGCGCATCGACGTCTGGGAGGAGCAGGCAATCGGCGACCCGGCCCGCGGGCTGGGGCTGCGGGGCACGCAGACGCTGACCATCCGGCAGGGCGACGGAAAATCCGCCACGGTCACGCTCTACGGCAGCGACACCTTCGCGGAGTTGGCGAAAAAACTGAACGACGCCATCGCCTACGGCCTCGGCCAGGCCGCCTTTCTCGACGACGGCGACGCGGATCGCTTCGCCACCGTCGCCGACGGCACGCCCGCGACGTCCGAGTCCGCCCGGAGGCGGGACGAACGCTCCGTCAAGAGTACGCTGCTGATCCGCTCCTGTGTGCCGGGGGCGGCGGGCGAGCTGCGTTTTTCCGGCAGCGAGGAGCTGCTGCGGGCACTCGGCCTATCGACCATCCAGGAGGCGCGGGAGAGCGAGTACCGCGCCGCCGTCTACGACGCGCACACCGGCAAGACGGTCGACGCCGCGCGAACCATCGGCGGCAACACCCTGCACGGCGCGATCGACGGCAGCGTCGACATCACCTTCGATGCCCTGACGAACATGCGGGTTCTCTGGAACGAGGCCGAGAAGCGGTTCGTCCACGCAGCGGCGAGCGAAGCGTACAGCACCGTCGTCCACATCGCGGGCAACCCGACCGTCCTCCAGGTCGGCGCGAACGAGGGCGAGGACATGCGCGTCGCCATCGGCGACATGAGCGCCTTCGCCCTCGGCATCGAGACCCTGCTCCTGACCGACCGCACATCCGCCGCCCGCGCGATCACAAAGGTGGATACGGCGATCGGCATCGTCTCCGCCCAGCGGGCAAGGCTCGGCGCATACGAAAACCGCCTGGAACACACGACCCGCAACCTCGCGACCGGACACGCCAACACGACGGCGGCGGAGAGCCGCATCCGCGACGCCGACATGGCGCGGGAGACGCT
>DAIRUD010000450.1:0-1924 GCA_036803565.1 Synergistaceae bacterium
TGGCACGGAAGAGGCGGTTGCGCCGGTGCTTTTTTTGCAGGGAAAGGTTACGGACCTGAACGGCCGCGCGCTGCCGGGCGCGAAGGTGGAGATCTGGCAGGCGAACGCCAAGGGTGCTTATTCGTATTTCGACGAGAGCCAGAGCGATTTCAACCTGCGGCGCACGGTGGTGACGGACGAGAAGGGGCGGTATCAGGTGCGGACGACCGTGCCCAAAGGGTGCTCCGTACCCGAGGGCGGGTTGGCGGAGTGTCTGCTGCAGCGGTTGGGGCGTCATGGACACCGCCCGGCGCTGATCCATGTGTCGGCCTCCATGCCGGGGCATCGAAAATTGACGACGCAGATCGGGATCGAGGGCGGCGAACACCTGTACGACGATTGCACTTTTTCCATGCGCGATGGACTGA
The DNA here is from genome assembly GCA_036803565.1 of Synergistaceae bacterium. GTDB lineage: Bacteria > Synergistota > Synergistia > Synergistales > Synergistaceae > DAIRUD01. Next base: position 408 of record DAIRUD010000450.1, read on the forward strand.
TCCCGCCCGTGGAAATCGTCACCGATCCTCAGATCCTTACCGCGCGCGGGTTGGATGAATCCTTCGCCTCGATCGATTTCGACATCCGTCTCTACGCAGAAAACGATACCCTGCCGACGGCGGACGTCTGTCGCCGTCGCGCGGGCGGGTGAGGCGGAGCGCGTTCGCCGGATTTCTATGGGGCAGGCAAGCCGCTGTGCGGGGTTCTGTTCCGGATAAATCCCCTAAGGTTTGAGCGAGCGTGTGAGCACGCGGGCGAATCGTACTTTGAGGTCGGAAAGCGGTGTTTGCGCTTGTTTATCGCCGTGCTGGAAAATGGTGAGGGGGACGAGATAACCGCGCGCGACCGCGAAGGTAATCCACACGTTGTCCGCCGGGGTGTCCCGGCGGCGGCTCGGCAATGAAGCGCAGAATTTGTAGATGTCGTAGTTCTCCCCGTGCGAGGAGGAGTAGAGGACGACGAAGTTCCGTATGATCTTGCGGAACTCCGGCGACAGCAACGCCTGCTCCACGCCGTCCCACAGGATGTAGTGGAAAAAATCCCGTATTTCGCGGTAGGTGGAACGGAAACAGGGATGCTCGCGGCACATGACCTCAAGCTCCCTGTGGAAAGCGGCGTTTCCGTCCTTTCCGTCCAGAATCCTGTCTTCTCCCGTATTCATCTCCGCTCTTTCATCCCATACTCACAAACAGGCTGCCGATTTTTCTGTCGATTTTCGCATTTGCCTCCACGTCCTGCCCGAAACGGCAACCCATCGCCAGCACCGCGTCCCCGAACCTGTCGCCGATCTCCGTCTCCTGATCGATCACCTTGCGCAACCGTTGCGCGAAGTACTTCATCTCCGCGTCCCGCAACACGGCGAACAACGCCCGCATCTGTTCCTCGTACGCGTCGGAATATACCTTGTGGGAGAGCATGGTCTGATATATATGTTTTCCCTTGCTCTCGGGGATCTGCTCGACCCACTTCGCGAGGTTCAACATGGGAAACTGGGGCAACAGTTTTTGCCCCGAGAGCAGTCTGCGATAATAATGCTGTCGGCTGCGGACCTGGAAAAGATAGTGCGCAATTCGCAGGCGGACGCGCATCCGCAGAAACGGACGAAAAAACGCGTTGGCTTGCCGCATCCGTTCGCACGCATCGTACATTTGTTCGGCAAACTTTCTCTTCCAGCGTTCTTTCTCCCTCTGCTCCCAAGGCAGCGACTGCATTCGCTCAACTCCCTCGTCGTTCTCGTAGAGATAAGGATACCAAGAAGGACAAAGTAATTCAATGTGATATATGAATTTTATAGTAATTATAAACAGGTTTCAAATGCCGAATGGGGGATTTTTTCATTCGTTACGGTACTTTTGCGCGCATTCTGGTTGCGGAAGCATGTTTCGTAATTTTGTACGGTTGGCTGAGGGGGGAAATGCTCCGCGTTTTCGGGATGCGCTGCGAACATTGCAGAATAGAATAACGAGCGGCAATTCGCGCGCTTCGCCCGAATTGCCGCTCTCTGCACGTCGATTCC
>DAIRUD010000451.1:0-1919 GCA_036803565.1 Synergistaceae bacterium
TACCACGCAGAACAACAGCCAGTCCATGTCGGGCTGCGCGCGCTCGGCGTCAAGGTGGTCGCTATCGACCCGCCCGCGTGGGAGGAGTTTCCCGCGTATATCGGATTGCTCGCCGAGGCGACCGTCGGCGACCCCGCGCGGTGGCGCGAGGAAGCGCGCCTGGCGACGATCTCCGCCGACGGCGGCGGCCGGGAACTGCCGGGCGTGCTGTTGATTACCAACGGGAAGACGATGGCGACGTGCGCGCCGGACTCTTGGGCCGCACATGTGCTGGCGGCGGCGGGTTGCCGCAATGCCGCCCCGAACGCGCGTCCCGTCTCCGGGGGCAGCGCGATCGCCGCGTTCGGCGCGGAGCGGATGCTCGTCGCGGATGCGGCGATCGACGTCGTCCTGCTCCAGCAGGGGGCCATGAACGCGCTGCGGGCGGCGGATGTGCTCTCCGACCCGCGCTTCGCCTCCATGCGGGCGGTCCGCGCCGGCCGCGTCTTCGACATACCGGAGGAGGATATTTCTCGCCCGTCGCTTTTGCGGCTGCGGATGGGCGTCGTGCGGGATCTTGCGGAGATTGTGCAGGGAAAGAAGGACGGTGTCGCCGCGATCGGGGGAAAATCGCCATGACAGAGACGCAGACGAACGAGACGGGTCGGCCCGAACATTCGGCCGGTACGGGCAACACCAAGGGATTTACGACGGGCAGCGCGGCGGCGGCGGCCTCCGCCGCTGCCGTGCGCTTTATGCTGGACAGATCGTGCAGCCGGGTCGAGCTGGACCTGCCGGGCGGACGGCGGATCGTCGTCCCGGTGACGGGCTGCCGCCTGACCGACGACGGCGCCGAGGCGTGGGTGACGAAGGACGCGGGCGACGACCCGGATGTGACGCACGGGGCGGTCATCGTCTCCACCGTCGCCATCTCCGAGGAGAACGGTATCACCGTCCTCGGGGGGAAGGGCGTCGGGGTCGTGACGAAACCGGGGCTTCCCGTCTCGCCGGGCAAGGCCGCGATCAACCCCGCCCCCATGGCCCTGATCCGCAAGTCGGTCGAGGGGGAATTGCCGCAGGGCAAGGGAGCCTGCGTCACCATTTCCATCCCCGACGGCGAGGAGCTGGCGAAGCGCACCTACAACCCGCGCCTGGGCATCGTGGGAGGGCTTTCGATCCTCGGCACCACGGGCATCGTCTCCCCCATGAGCTCGGAGGCCATCGTCGGGACGATCAAGGCGGAACTCTCCATGCTCCACGCCTCCGGCGCGCGCATCGTCTGCCTGGCGCCGGGCAACTACGGCAGGCGGATGGCGATGTTGGTCGGCGTCCCGGAGAACATGGTCGTCAACATCAGCAACTTCGCGGGCGAGGCGCTCTCCATGGCGGGGAACGTCGGTTTCGAGAAACTGATCCTCGTCGGGCAGATCGGAAAGTTCGCCAAACTCGCGGCGGGTTCGCTGGATACGCACAGCGCGCGCAGCGACGGCCGCCTGGAGGCGCTCGCCGCCTACTCCGCGCTGCATGGCGCGGCGGCCGAGGATGTCCGCGAGATCATGGAGAGTACGATGGCCGACGAGGTGGCGACGCGCATCGCCAAGACGGAGTGGGGACAGGGCGCGCTGCGGGAGCTGGCCGACCGTATCGTGCGGACGGCGATGCAGGCCGCGACGGGCATTTCGGAATGCGCCGCGCTCACCTTCTCCCTGCCGGACCGGGAGCTCATGCGCACCGACAACCTCGCCGCCCTGATCGAGGAAATCCAGCAGGACGCGCTGGATCTCTCATGATTCACATCGTCGGCGTCGGTCCCGGCTCCCTGGAGTGGATGACGCAGGAGGGGCAGCGGGTCCTCTCCTCCGCGCAGGTCGTCGTCGCCGGCGCGCGCCTGCTGGAGGCGCTGCCGCTGCGGGCGGAGACGCGCCGCGTCGAGCTGCCCG
>DAIRUD010000452.1:0-1917 GCA_036803565.1 Synergistaceae bacterium
ATGGCAGTGTTGCGGAAAACTGGATTTCCCGTTTTGCGAAGTGTCCGGCTCCGATCCCGATTGTCCCTCGTATTGCTTTTAGCGGTTGCGGCGTTCCTCACCGTTTCGCACGCCGATGCCGCCTTTCGCCTGAAGAGGGAGTTGAAGCTGGAAAACATTACCCCGCAAGGCCTGATTCAGGGGCCTGCTCCGGTTACGCTGCGGTTTTCCGCGCCGGTGGTCCGCAGCGAGGATCTCGGCAAAGTCGTGAGCGGAGACGGTTTGCCCATGACGATTTCTCCAAGGGTCAATGGCTGGGGAAAGTGGGAAGATCCATTGACTTTCGTTTACCAATCGAACTCCGGACTCTTCCGCGAGGCGACGGAGTATACGGTCGAAATCAAAGAAGGCCTGACCGGACTCGATACCGCCCCCTTTGCGGGGGAGCGAAAATTCCGCTTCTGGACGCCTCCTCTGGCATTTCGCGGCGTCAAACAGACGTCGTTCAGCACCGACCACAACTACGTGGATTACGAACTCTACTTCTCGCTTCCGGTCAGCCCGTCGAAGATGCTGGGCTTCGTCGGCATCCTCGACGCGAAGGGGGAAAAGGTGCCCTACTCTTTGCGATACAACCATGAGGACGCGATCGTGTACTTGCGGGTCGAAGGCGGTGACGGCAGTGCGGTGTCCCTCGACATCGCCGCCGGATTTACCTCTGAGCGGGGACCGCTGGGCCTGGAATCCGCCGTTTCTCTCTCCGTGGAGCGCGACATGGCGCTACGGGTGCGCAATTCGAACGTCGGCAACGACTCCAACGGACAGTATATCTACCTGGAGCTGACGGCTCCGGTCGATGTCGAAAAAGCGCTTTCGTTCATCGAGGTAGTTCCCAAGCAGAAGATCCGGGCGGAGGCTTACGGCAGCACCTTGCGCCTTTGGGGCGATGCCTTCGCGCCGCGTGCGCGGGTGACGCTCCGCTTGAAAAAGGGGCTGTCGCCGTTCAAGGGACCGGGGTTGCCCGAGGATTGGGAGCGCGCCTTTCTTTTCCCGGACCTGCCGCCGTCGCTGTTTTTCGTCTCTCAGGGCCGATTTATCTCCCCGGCGAACGAGGCGCTTTATCTGCCGATTTCCGTTGTGAATATCGAGGAAGCGGCCCTGCGTATCCGTCGCGTGTACGACAACAACGTTCCCTTTGCGGTGCGTGAGGGCTGGCCGTATTATGTGGCGGATTTGTCCGAACTTATCGTGGACAAAAAATACAAGTTATCCTCGCCGCCGAACGAAAAGGAAGAATATTCCATCGATTTGAAAAGTCTGCTGGGCGGCCGGAAGGGCCTTTTCCAGGTGGATGTCTCGCGGGAACAGGAATGGGAAAGCTGGCCGCGTATCAGCCGGATCGTGAACGTGACGGATATCGCCGGTTCCCTCAAACTCGGGGAAAAGAACGTGCTGATATGGGCGAACTCCATCTCCAGGGGCGTTCCCATGAAGGACGTAACGGTGAAACTCTACTCCTCCAGTCATCAAGTACTTGTAGAAGGACATACCGACGCGGACGGCCTCTTCGCGGCAAAGCGCGAAACTTCATGGACGAGCGATTTGTATCCGGTGATGGCGGTGCTGCAGAAGGATGACGACATCTCGGTGTTGCGCCTGGAGCAGGGGATATGGTCGCGCGGCGATACGGAGTACATGGGAGAACCGTATGCCTCGGGAAAGTTCACCGGCCTCTGCTTTACGCCCCGCGGCGTGTTTCGGCCGGGCGAACAGGTGCCGATACAACTCCTCGTGCGCAAGCAGAACTTGATTCCCGAGAAGCCTTTCCCCGTTCAGCTGCGGGTGGTCTCCTCCACCGGCCGCCTATGGAAGACGGAAACCCTGCATCTTTCGGATTTCGGTATGGCGGGAACGGAAATCCCGCTGGCGGATGCCGCT
>DAIRUD010000453.1:0-1911 GCA_036803565.1 Synergistaceae bacterium
CGCTACGGGCGTCTTGCGAAAGAAATTTCCACGATCAGCGCCAAAGTACTGTCACAGCAATTGAAGGAATTGGAGGCCGATGGACTGGTCGCCCGGAGGGTTTTTGCCGAAGTTCCGTTGCGAGTTGAATATTCACTTACGAAAATGGGGGTAAGCCTCTTCAGCGTCTTTAAAGAACTGCGCCGTTGGGGCCTGGAGGAGGATTCTGCAGGACGTTCGCAGTGCTCTCATTGCAGCAAATGCCAACCGATTTACGAAAAAGCGTAAATAACGGAGGCAAATGACAAATACGTTTTAACGAAATGTCAATCGCTGCAACTGCGCAGTCTTTTTGCTTCTTATCCCCCGCACTTTCTCCCGATGACGTCGATCCATACGGAAGGCGAGCGCTGCGTCGTCGTGCCGTTCAACCAGTCCGCTTTGCCGCCTCCGCGGGCGTTTAGCTCCGGAAATTCCCGCGGCAGGCCCGACAGGTCGACGGTGACATCGGCTCCGCGCAATAGGATGAAGGGAAAGGGCCGGTCCGGGGATGTCGAATCGGGAATCAGGACGAGACAGAGGGCATCCGGGTGCTGTGTGACGCAATCGCGCGCCGGTGCGGAGAGCAGTTCCTTGGTCAGTCCGGACAACGATGCAAAGTACAGCGGATGGCCGCCCACACTCCGCTTCTCCCAGGGGACACGTACGTAGGCTCGAACCTTGTCCACAATCTGCCGGAGTCGGGCGTTCTCCTCCCGCTGGCGGAGAAAGACGTCCTCCAGCTCGTCGGGCCGGCAGCCGACCTCACGCAGCAGGCTGCGCATCGCATATCCGTAGTTTTGCAGGCGCGCCGCGGAGTGGGTGGTAAAACGCACCTCCCAATCCGGTGCGGAACCGTTGAACCCTGTGACCATGAAGCCGTCGATCTCGCCCGTGCGAGCAACGTGCGTACCCGAGCAGGCCGTCGCGTCGATGCCCGCGATCCGCACGATGCGGATCTGCTCGTCTTCGATGCGCCCCCATTTGGCCTTCAGCTCGGGAATTCGCTCCGCCTCCTCCCGGTTCGTGAGGAACGACTCGACAGGCAGATCCGCACGTATGGCCTCCATCGTCCGCTCCTCCAGGTCGAACAGCCCCTCCCAGGAGAGCCCCCCTCATAGTGCATGTAAACGGCGCTCTCCTCGGTACCGATGTTGACCTTCTGCGTCTCCAGGCCCTCGCAGACGTTTTCCTGAATACGGGAGAAGATGTGCTGTGCGGTGTGCATTCGCGAAAGAATCCGGTTGCGCTCCACATCGACCGTGGCGGACACCTCCGCACCGGGCTGGGGCTGCCCCTCGATCAGGCGCAAATCCAAAAGGATCCCGCCTGATTCCTTGTGCTTGCGGGCGTCCCGGACCTCGGCGCGAAAGGCGTCGCCGCCGATCCCGCAAAGATACCCCGTGTCGCCGGGCTGCCCGCCACCGCTGGGGTGAAAGGGCGCGTGTTTCGCTATGATCTGCGCCCTCTTGCCCTCGATAGAGAGAACCTCGGCGATCTCCATGCGTGCCTCTTCACAGTGCTCCGTTTGCCTCAAGGTCGACACTTCCTTTCGACCAACATTTTATCAGGTCCGGGGGCAAAACGAAAAATGCGCATGCGCACCGGCGAGCGTTTCTTTAACTGCGGAAAACCTGGCAACCGAGTCCATCCGGCGTAAAGCATTTGTTGCACGAGATGCATCTGGATTTTTCAGCTTGACCATCCCGCCACCTCTCGATTAAATCGGGCTCGCAGATCAGAGGACGACAGAGGGCGACCGCTGCAAAGTTGCGCTCGTTCAGCACCTGCTCGATTTTAGAGAGCGTCCGGAAGCCGCCCACACAGATGACCGGCGACTTGACGGCCTGGGCGATCCGTTCGGCGGTCTCCACAAAGCTCCCCTCGTCCTCC
>DAIRUD010000454.1:0-1906 GCA_036803565.1 Synergistaceae bacterium
GCAAGCCGGAGAACGAAGGTTTGACACACATCCGCAAGGGCAACTACAAGGGGGCGAAGGAGGCGGTTCCGAACGACCCGAACCGCGCGCCCGACATCGGCCCCGCCAAGCTGCACCCGACGGCGGGCGCAACCATTATCGGCGCAGTGGAGGACCATGACGCCTATTTCAACGTTCTGCTCGACACGGAGGACGTCTCGATCGCCAAAAAGTTGGCGAGTTACGTGCGCGGAACGACCGGTGGGTTTACGAACATCCAGGGGACGATCGGCCTGCCGCAGGTCCATCGCCGCACGGGGAAGAACTGCGTCATGGTCTCTTGCGAGGTTACGAACCCCTTGAAGACTCCGCTGCATCGCATCTACAACCTGCTCAAGGCGGAGGCGGCCCGCTACGGCATCAACGTACTCGCAGGGCAGATCTGCGGCACGGTCAACGCCGAGGTCCTGGTGTGCAGACCGCCGAGTGGTATCTGCAATTGGAGGCCATCAACGGCCCCTGGAATTACCAGCAGCAGATTCTCGAAAATCACCTCCTGGAGCTGGAGTCCGAGCGCGCATAGACGAATACAGGCAGGGTGCGGCGCGGTTGTGTCGCACCCTTTCATTAAAACATTTTGGACAGGGGAGAGCTTGGGATGTTGATCGAATCCACCGTAAAAGAGTTTAACCGCGTTCTCGGTTCCAGCGAGCCCGCTCCAGGGGGCGGCAGCGTGGCTGCGCTGTCCGGGGCGCTCGGCGCGGAGCTTGTGTGCATGGTTTGCAGCTTGAGCATCGGGAAAAAAGGGCTGGAGGCGCATGAGGCGCTCTTGAAGGACGTGCTGGAAAAAGCGCAAAAGTCCGCAAAAAGCTTGCTGGAGTGCGTCGATTTGGATACGCAGGCTTTTAACGGGGTGATGGCGGCCTTCAAACTGCCGAAGGAGACCGACGCGGACAAAAGAGCGCGGAGCGAGGCGATCCAGCAGGGGTACATGGAGGCCGTCCAGTCCCCGCTTCACATCGCCATGAAGTGTCTTGAAGTTTTGCGGTTTGCGAAAACGATCGTCGGCAAATTCAATCAAAACGCCGTGAGCGACCTCGGCGTGGCCTCTCTCGAGGCCCACGCCGGGCTGGAGGGCGCGGCAATGAACGTGAGGATCAATCTTCCCTCCATCAAGGACAAGATCTTCGTCTCGGAGACGAACGCGGAGGTGGCCGCCTTCCTCGAGGAGGGGAAGCGGCTGACCGGAGAAATGTACGAGTATGTGCAGATGCAGCTGAACGAAGTGTGACGCGTCGAAAGAGAGGGGAGTCGCATGGTCGAGGAGTACCTTTTCCCTGAAACGGTCCGGGATGTTGTGACTGTGCTCGATGAGCGCAACGGGCGTGCCAGAACGATTGCGGGCGGCACAGATTTGATGCTCGATGTCGCAAATTTGTCCGTTCAGCCCAAGTGCTTTGTGGACTTGCGCAACGTCCGGGAACTGGAGGGTGTTTACGAGCGGGGCGGCAGCATCGTAATCGGTGCGAAGACCACCCATGCGATTTGCGCGGGCCACCCCCTCGTTAGAAGGCACGCACCGGCGTTGTCCACGGGCTGTGGGGTTATCGGATCGACGCAGATTCGCAATATCGCGACGCTCGCCGGCAACGTGGCGAGCGCCAACCCCGCCGCCGATTCGGCCGTCGTTCTCACCGCACTCGAGGCGGTCTGTGTCGTGGTGTCCCGCGACGGCAGCCGTGACATCTCCATGCCGGAGATGTATGCCGGGGTCGGTCGTTCGTCGATCGACAGCAGCCGCGAGCTCATCACGCACATTCGTTTTCCGGCGGCCGTTCCCGGGAAGGGGAGCGCGTACGAAAGGCTGTCGCAACGCAAAGGGCTCTCCCTGCCCATGGTTTGCGCAGCGGTCACGTTGCGGATCTCG
>DAIRUD010000455.1:0-1897 GCA_036803565.1 Synergistaceae bacterium
CTGCCTCCCGGGAAAAATGAAAGGAAAAGGCCGCATGACCCAGCCTGATTGTCTGCCGAAAGGGATGAGGATTTTCACGCCACAGACGGAAACGTTCGCCGAGGTTCGCCGCCGCCTCGGCGTGGCGGAGAACTCGGACGGCTGCATCCTCATCCGCTATGATCAGCGCAGTGGCTGGTTCGCACTCACCAGTGCCGGTATCGCTTCACTACTCCTTTACCGCTCCTTTCCCTTGATAAGCAATCTGGTAGATACTCCTCACAGTTACGCCGTTGTCATGCTGGTGTTGATTGCAGCCATTCTCGCCATCTTCCTGGCCGTGTTCGCGCGTTTCATTTTTATCGCCGTTTTCGGGGCGCACTGGTTCCTCTGCGCGCCGGACAGCATCCATGTCCTGCGCTATGCCCCGGTCTCCTCCAGGGCGGTGCACATCGACAGAAGCGACATCGACAAGGTCGAAATCGTCGGCGACGATCGGATAATGAAAACTCATCTTACCCTGGCGCTGGCCCTGCATAGCGGGGTGAAACGCACCCTGGTAAAACTCGATCCGTCAAAGGAACGCATCTCCTGCCTCAAAGCCATCCTGGACAGACGCTACGCGGAGTGTATGGATGAGATCGGCTGTCGGGAGGGCGCCGGTTGCTGACCCGGCACCCGCGCATCGCCAAGCGCATGCCCAGAAAGCCAGAAACAACAGCGTCCGGCGGAACTACCCCGAGATGCGATTCCTACCGTACTACGGCACAATCAGAACTCCTTCAAGTTGATGCGAATCAGATTCCCCCTTTGGGTCCAGGCAGTTATTGCATTTTCATTTTCAAGGCGATCGGGTAAACCAATTCGACGTTTCCGAAGAGCCCCCAACCCCGTCATTCCCGCGCAGGCGGGAATCCAGTCGAGGATTCACGGAAACCGGGGACACGATACGTAATTATCCGGAACCACCCGGATAATTACATATCATGTCCCCGTTTTCCTGCGTGTTTACTTCATTTTATTACATTGATGCGATGCCCAAAAAATGGGCGGTCGAACCGTGTCCGGCTCGACCGCCCGCGATAGCTGTTTCATACCGCATCCAACCGCGATCAGACGCCCTTCGAATTGATGCGGACCATCTCCCCGTTGGAGAAGTTCATGCGCGGCTGGTGGCCGGCCAGGGGGCGGATGCGCTGGTGCACCGCGTCGACGATCCAGAAGTCCTGCGGGAAGAACGAATCCTCCTGCTCGGCCGCCGGGGTGATCCAGTTCTTCGAGCCGACGACGCAAACCGGCGCGTCCAGGTGGTCGAAGGCGAGCGACGTGACGGTGGACGCCACGTCGTGCATGAACGAACCGCGTTCGCAGGCGTCGGAGGCGAGAAGCAGGTTGCCCGTCTTCTTCACGCTCTCGACGATGGGGGCGTAGTTCAGGGGGTTCAGGCTGCGCAGGTCCCAGACCTCGACGGACAGGCCATACTTCTCCTCGAGGATCTTCGCCGCGTCCATGGCGCGGTAGAGAGTGGCGCCGAGGGTGGCGATGGTGAGATCGGTGCCCGCCTTCCGGAGCACCGGCTCGCCGAAGGGAACCTCGTAGCGACCGGTGGGCACGCCTTCCTTCACGAAGATTTCCGGCATGTCGTAGATGCGCTGCGACTCGAGGAAAACGACCGGGTCCGTGCCCTTCAGGGCGGTGTACATCATGCCCTTGGCGTCGTAGGGGGTGGCGGGGAAGACGACCTTCAGCCCCGGGACGTGGGCGAACATCGCCGACCAGTCCTGCGAGTGCTGCGCGCCGTACTTGGCGCCGACGGAGATGCGCAGGACGAGCGGCATCTCGAGGACGCCCGCCGACATCGACTGCCACTTGGCCATCTGGTTGAACACTTCGTCGCCGCAGCGGCCGATGAAGTCGC
>DAIRUD010000456.1:0-1892 GCA_036803565.1 Synergistaceae bacterium
CCATGCTCCGCCTCCCTCTGGAGGGAGGTGCCCGCGACAGCGGGCGGAGGGAGACTTACCACGACAGCCGCATACACGATGCGTCTGCCCTATAATTTTCCCGCGACGGCGTCGCCGACCTGGGTGCAGGTGGCGGAGCCGCCGAACTCGTACGGCAGTTGCGCCTTGGGCGCGTTTTCCAGATACTGCGTGACGGCGCGTTCCACGTCGGCCGCCGCGGCGTTCAGGTTCAGGTGGCGGAGCATCAGCGCGCCGGAGAGGATCGCGGCGATGGGATTGGCCTTGCCCGTGCCCGCGATGTCCGGGGCCGAGCCGTGCACCGGCTCGAACATGGAGAGGCCGTCGCCGATGTTGCCGCCCGCCGCCGTGCCGAGGCCGCCCGCGAGGCCCGCCTGCAGGTCGCTGACGATGTCCCCGAAGAGGTTGGGGCAGAGCAGCACGCCGTAGGCCGTCGGCTTGCGCACGAGGTGGTAACAGAGGGCGTCTACGTTGACGAGGTCCCACTTGATGCCGGGATACTCGCCGTCGATCACCCCCTTCGCCGTCTCCTCGAAGAAGCCGTACAACGCCGGTGCGGCGTTGGACTTGGTGACGATGGTCACGCGGTTCTCGCCGCGTTGTTCGGCCGTCTCGCAGGCGTAGCGCGCGATGCGCTCCACGCCGTGCTTCGTGTTAAGCGCCACTTGCGCGCCGAAGGGCATCCCCGGCGTCGTCGAGACGTTGAGCGTCCCGCGCAGCGAATACCCGCCGCGCTCCAGGGAGAGATCCTTTTCCAGCCTGCCGTCCGCCGTGGTCGTCCCCAGGCCCATGTACAGGTCCTCGGTGTTCTCGCGGACGACGACGGAGTCCATGCGCACGCCGTTCAGCGGGACCGGCGTCGGCACGTTGGGATAGGAGACCGCCGGACGCAGGTTGACGTACTGGTCGAAGACGAAGCGCAGCGTCAGCAGGATGCCCTGCTCCAGGATCCCCGGTTTGACCGACGGGTCGCCGATCGCGCCCAGCAGCATGACGTCGTGCTCGCCCAGCTCGGCGATGGCGGAGTCGGGCAGGGTCTCCCCCGTCTTGTTGTAGTGCGCGGCGCCGAAGGGAAAATCGACCCATTCGAACTTGGCGCTTTCCTTGGCGGCGGCGACCTCGGCGACCTTCTTCGCCTCGGCGATCACCTCCGGCCCGATGCCGTCGCCCGGGACGACGGCGACGCGAAACGCCGCGCCGCTCACGATACTTTCTCCAGCCGCGCCCGCACGTAGGGCACGAGGCCGCCGACGGAGAACAGCTCCCGCAGGAAGGGCGGCACCGGCTGCGCCGTAAACGCCCGCCCGTTGGTGCGATTGGTGATGACGCCCGTCGCCAGGTCGATCTCCAGCTCGTCGCCCTTGTTCACCATGCCCGGCGCGCAGACCTCCGGGCACTCCAGGATCGGCAGCCCGATGTTGATGGCGTTGCGGAAGAAGATCCGCGCGAACGACGCCGCGATGACGCACGACACCCCCGCCGCCTTGATCGAGATCGGCGCGTGCTCGCGGCTGGAGCCGCAGCCGAAATTGTTCCCCGCGACGATGATATCCCCCGCCTTCACCGTCGACGCGAACGCCGTGTCGATGTCCTCCATGCAGTGCGGCGCCAGCTTCTCCGGATCGCTGGTGGTCAGATACCGCGCCGGAATGATGACGTCGGTATCCACGTTGTCCCCGTAAATCCAGGCCCGCCCCTTCAATTTACCCTGATCGCTCATCTATATCGAACCTCCAAATACAACTCCGACTTCAGGTCAATATTTGATCGTTCGGCCGCGTGGTACGTCTCCCCCAGTCGGCTTTGCCGACAGCCCCCTCCAGAGGGGGCCGGGGCTAGGCCCTATACACCGCTCGCGCCATGCTCCGCCTCCC
>DAIRUD010000457.1:0-1867 GCA_036803565.1 Synergistaceae bacterium
TGCCGGGTTCCGCGAAGCCATCAAGGAAGGCCTCGCCGTCGGCCCGCGCATGACCGTCTCCGGGCATATCCTGACCATGACCGGCGGCCACGCCGACCACAGGCTGTCGGTGGAAATCCGCGAACCGATCGCCGACCCCTTCGAGGGCGTCGTCTGTGACGGCGTCGATGAGGTGCGGAAGGCGGCCCGCGAACAGCTTCGGCGCGGCGTGGACCACATCAAGCTGATGACCGGCGGTGGCTGCTCCAGCGAGGCGGACGAGCCGGAGTCGGCGCAATTCGGCCTCGACGAGATTCGCGTGGCCGTAGAGGAGGCGGCGGCGGCGGGCAAGGACACGATCGGGCACTGCTATTCCAACCGCAGCATGACACTCTGCGCGGAGGCAGGCGTTTACAGCATCGAGCACGGTAACTTCCTCAACCAGGAGACGGCCGACCTGATCAAGAGGAAGGGGGCGTGGCTCGTGCCGACGCTCGCAACGTACGACGTGCTGAGCACAAGAGGAGAAGAACTCGGCTTCCCCGGCTATTTCACGCGCAAAGCCAAGAGCGTGGCGGAAACGTCGCTCGGGGCGCTGGAAATCGCCTTCAAAGCCGGCCTTAAAATCGGTTCCGGCTCGGACCTCGTCGGCGTCTGCCAACCGTTCAAAGGCACCGAAATCGAGCTCAAATCGCGCGTCATGGGACCGATGCGGGCCATCCTGGCCGTGACGAAATCGAACGCGGAACTACTGAAGCGGAGCGATGTCATCGGCACGATCGAAGCGGGGAAGTACGCGGACATCATCGTCGTCGACGGCGATCCGCTCAAAGAACCGGCTCTTTTCAAGGACAGGGACAGAATTCGCCTGATCATGAAAGGCGGTGTTGCCCATAAAAACACGATCTGACGCCGTTCCGCCCGCAAAGGCAATCGGGCATACCGACATCGAGCATATGGGAGGGTTCGCATCATGCGTAGTAAATTCGCAATCCTGACGATCATCGCGGCAATGTTTCTCGTCTCTTCGCAAACCGCCTTCGCGGCGACGACACGGCTTAAAATCGGCTCCAACCGCCTGGGCACCTCCTTTTACGTGCAGGGCGCAACGGTTGCGGACGTGGTCACGAAAAACAACGACCTCGGCATCGAAGTGGAAGCCATGCCCATCGCCGGGGGCGTCGGCAACATCACGCTGGTGGAACAACAGAAGACGCTGGATTTCGCGCTGACCATGAACAACAACGCCATGTGGGCGATGAACGGCATCTGCGGCTTCAAGGAAAAGACGACCAACATCCGCGCGCTGTTGGGCGGCCTGGATCGCTACTACATCGGCGTCCTGGCCCGCTCCGACCTCGGCATCTCCAGCCTCGCCGAACTGGCGGAGAAAAAGCCCAAGATCCGCCTTTACACACAAGCCCGTGGATCCACCGCGGAGATGATCGCCGGACAGATCCTGGAGGCGTGCGGAATGACCTACAGCGACATCGAAAAGGCGGGCGGCTCGGTCCACTTCACCGACACCGAGGCCATCATCAACGCCTTCAAGGACGGTTACTGCGATATATTCGTGCTCAACGTCAACAAGGGGCACCCAGTCATCACGGAAATCGCACTGACCGGCAAGCTGGCTTTCATCCCCTTCTCCGAGGCCGAGTTGAAATTCCTCGACGAGAAGTACGGCTTTATCCCCACCGCCCTTCCCGCCGGTACATTTAACGGCCAGGACAAAGACATTCCGACCGGCGGCAGCACGACGATGATCATCGCCCCTCAGACGATGAGCGATGAAATCGCCTACGCCATCACCAAAGCCGTCGTCGAAAACAAGGAGAGCTTGATTTTGCAGTCTTCAAGAATACGTATGATACGATTCTTCTCCGAA
>DAIRUD010000458.1:0-1861 GCA_036803565.1 Synergistaceae bacterium
GCGGGGCGTTCCGTCGTGCCAAGCTCCGGCCCCCTCGAGAGGGGGCTGTCGGCGGAGCCGCCTGGGGGAGTGCTGCCACATGGCCAATCATCATGAGCGATTGGATTTATCATTGGCATTACGGCCCCCGGCACCCCGCGGGGAAACCGCTTCCCTTGGCCCTCTCGCGTCGAGACACGCAAAAAGCACGTACTTCCGGCCTTCCCGGCGATCCCCAAACGGTCATTTATTTTCCCGCGATGCGTTCTCACACAACCCTTCACATGCTACGATAAGCGAAACGAGAAGGGGGTTCATCGATTTGAACGGGACGATCCATCGGATATGGAAGTACGCTGCGCTGCTCTGCCTGTTGTGCTCCGCCGTGCCCGCACACGCGGCGGAGGGCGCGCGCGTCCCCCTCGACGGCGCGTGCAATCTGCGCGACCTCGGCGGCTGCCCCGCCGCCGACGGGCGCACCGTGAAACGCGGCCTGCTCTACCGGGCCGATGCGCTCGACGCGCTGACCGGCCGGGACGTCGCAGCGCTGGAGCGGCTCGGCCTGCGCACGGTCGTCGACTTCCGCTCCCGCAAGGAAGCGGCGGAGGCCCCGGACCGGCTGCCCGCGACGGTGCGCGACTACATCCAACTGCCCCTGCTCGCGGGCAACGTCTACGACCGCGACGCCTCCCCCTACGGCGAAGGCGCGGCGGGCATGATGCGCGGGATTTACGCCGCGCTTCCGCACGACGGGCGGGAGCAGTACGCGGCTTTCTTCCGCCTCCTCGCCGATCCGCGCCACCGCCCGCTCCTCTTCCACTGCACCGCCGGAAAGGATCGCACCGGCCTCGCCGCCGCGCTCTTCCTCTCCGCCCTGGGCGTGGAGCGCGAGGCGATCCTCGACGACTACCTGCGCTCCGCCGCCTACGTGGAGCCGCGCTTCCGCGCCGTGGTGGAGCGGAAGCCGGAGCTGGCGGACGCCTACACCGTCCGCCGCGAGTACCTGGAGACCGCCTTCGCCGAGATCGCCGCGCGATACGGCGGCATCGGCAACTACCTGCGCGAAGAGCTGGGCGTCGACGTCGACGGACTGCGCGCCGCCTATCTGGAATAACCGGGGTCGGCGCGCAAATTGCTTTCCGCCGCCGATCCCCAGCCGTTTCCATCGGCTCGACAGCATACGTCCTGGGAGGAATCCGCAATGACGCACACCCCGCACCGTAAAAAGAAGAGGCCGTTCCGCGTCGGCCGCCGTCTCCTGGCGGCGACGCTGTTCGGGGCGCTGCTCGCCCTTCTGCTCGTTCGGCCCGCAGCCGCCGAGGCCAAACCCTGGTCCGGCCGCATCGCCGACGCTTACGCCGGCGGCACGGGCACGCCTGACGATCCCTACCGCATCGCCACGGGCGACCAACTCGCCCGCCTGGCGCAACGCGTCAACGAGGGCGAGGACGCGAAGGACGCGGACGCTCACTACCTGCTCGTCGCCGACATCGACCTGATCGGCGGGCCCCTGCGCAACTGGACGCCCATCGGCGCGCACGAGACGCGCCCCTTCGGCGGCGTCCTCGACGGCGGCGGGCACGCGATCGTCGGACTATGGGTCGTCGGCGGCGACGAGGAGACGGACTACGCATACGCCTCCGCCGGTCTCTTCGGTCGCGTCCACGGCGACGAGGCCGCCATCCGCAACCTCGTCCTGACGGACGTGCGCATCGACGTGCGCGCCTCCGGGCGCGAGACCAGCATCGCCGCCGGGGCGCTGGCGGGCAGCTTCTACGGCGCGGGCGGCATCGAGAACGTCTCCGCGCAGGGTGCGATCGTCGTCCGGGCGGCGGACGCGGCCTACGCGGGCGGCCTCGTCGGCACCTTCGACGGGCCGGGG
>DAIRUD010000459.1:0-1852 GCA_036803565.1 Synergistaceae bacterium
GTTCCAGCTCGACGAGCGAATACCCGCCGCTGCCGCGCAGCGTGTGGAAACGCGTCAGCGCCTCCCGGCCGGCCTCGTCGGCGACGACCAGATTGCGGGCCTCGTCCTTGCGAAGCGGAACGGCGATCTCCCCCGCGGCGGGAGGCGTCCCCGCGACGATCGCCCGATATATCTTGCGAATCGCGCTCTCGCGCAGCAGCGCGGACAAGGTCCGCAACGTTCGCGCGTTCAGGGCGATCACCACCACCCCGGAGACGTTGCGGTCCAGGCGATGGATCGTGGCGGGGCGAAAGTCGCGCCGCTCCCAGGCGAGTTCCGCCCATGCCCGTGTGACGACGGAATCCCCCCCGGCGCGATCGGGCTGGCTCAGAAGTCCGGCCGGTTTGTCGACGCACCAGATGTCGGCGTCGCGATAGAGCGTGACGAGAGGCCCCCGCCCGGGCGCGGGGACGGCGCCATCGCCCCGGTCGTCCTGCGGCGGCGCCCAGGGAACGACCACCAAATCGCCCGCCTCGAGGCGGTCCGCCCCCGCGGTTCTCCCGCCGTTCCGCCGTACCCCCCCGGTGCGGATCTCCCGCATGATGGCGGCGAGGGGAACATCCCGAAAAAGTCCGCGCAAGACGCGGTCCAATCGCCGATCGGCCTGATCCTCCGTCACCCGGAAGGCGTGTCCGCCGCGGTCATTCCGCACCGCCGCCCTCCGCGGGGCGCTCCGCCGCGTCGCGCGGCGGCGTTTTCCAGAAACGCCGTTGCGCCGCGAAGTGGAACGCCGAGATACTCTGATCGGGCGCGAGGTCCTTCACCGCGTCCTTCCAGCAGAAGAGCCGGAAGTCCAGCTCGTCCGCGGCGGAGACGATCAGCGCCTCCAAAGTGGCGGGCAGGACCGGCGAGCCGAATTCCTTCTGCCCGTGGTGGCTCAGCAGGATATGTCCGATCTCCAGCTGCAGCATCGGGTCCAGCCCCCCCTCCTCCGCCAGGCGCACGAAGAGGGCGTAGCCGATGGCGATATGATCCAGGACGGCCCCGGCGAGCGTCATCTCGGGGATCGGCGCCATCGCGTAGGTGTGGATTTTTCCGATATCGTGCAACAGCGCGCCCGCGACGACGACGTCGATGTCGAGCGTCGGGTAGACGTTGCGATAGCAGTTCGCCATAGCCCGCGCGGACTCGGTCACGGTCAGCGTGTGCCCCAACAGGCCGTGCGCATAGGCGTGGTGGTTGGACACGGCGGCGGGGGCGTCGCGAAACATCTTTCCCAGCTCCCCGGCAAAAATCTGCCGCAGGAAGTCGCGCACGGCCGGGCGGCAGGCGTCCACCACCTCCTCCAGGCGGGAGAGGAGGATGGGGAGCGGCACGTCGGAGTGCGCCACGTACTGCGTGGGCGGAAACTTATCCTGATTCAGGAGGGAGATCGCGTTGAAATTGTATTGCGGCTGGCCGCGAAAATCCGTCACCTTTCCGGTGATGCCGACCGTCTTGCCCCGCAGCGCCTGGATTTCCTCCTCCGAAAGGAGGTCCGGCTTGCTCTCCAGATCCGGCGCGGAGCGATTCCACCACCCCGCGTCGGACCAGACTTTCGCGTTCATGTTCCCGCACTGGTCGGAGACGGAAATCTCCCAGTACGGCTTGCCGTTCTTATCGGTCTTCTTGATCAGATTGCTGACGATGACGATGCTCTTGAAGGTCTCCGTCGGGGCGAGTCTGCGGATCTCCGCGACGTTGAGCAGCTTGGGCGCAGGTTGCGTCGACATAGGGGAAGATCATCCTCTCGAACAGTTTCGGTCATTGTATCATTTGCCCTCCGGGCTTCGCGGAGAACGCGCGAAGGGGCACCCTCCCGGGCACCCCTTCG
>DAIRUD010000460.1:0-1852 GCA_036803565.1 Synergistaceae bacterium
TCCCCTCGCGGGGTGTTTGGGGCGGGGGGGTGACCCGCGGTTCGTTTTTATATTTCCACCTCGCGGCCTTTGCCGCGACGCAGGGCGTTTTCGTAGACGCGCACGGCGGCGACGACGTCGAGCACGGCGTAGCCGACCGTTTTTATGACGGTGATCTCGTCGTCCGACGTGCGTCCCGCAATGCGCCCGGCGAGCACGTCGCCCAGCTCGCCCGCGATGTTTTTCGTATCGTATCCGCCCTCTTTTTCCGGGATCAGGAAATCGCCCGCTTCGGCCAGCACGGCCTCCCGGTTGTCGACGAAGACGCGTGCGCGGTTGAGCAGCGCCTCGTCCAGCTCGCGCATATCCGGTTGGAACGAGCCGACGCCGTTGACGTGCGCGCCGGGTTTGACGCGTGTCCCGTCGAACACGGGCCGCGATGCGGTCGTCACCGTCGTGATCACGTCCGCGCCGTCGATCGCCGCGTCCGCGGTGTCCGCGGCCACCAGCATCGCCCCGTACCACCCGGCCAGCGCCGCGTTGGCCTCGACGAAGGGCACGATGCGCTCGCGTAGCGCGTCGAAGATCCGTACTTCTTTCAGCTTGCGCGCGCACAGCATCGCCTCCAGCTGCGAAGGAGCCTGTCCGCCGGTGCCGAAGAGCGCGCCGACCGAGGCGTCCGCCCGCGCCAGGATGTCCGTCGCGGCGCCGGCGATCGCGCCCGTACGGATGCGGGTGAGCTCGGAGCCGTTCATCATGGCGCAGACCTCTCCGGTATCCGGGTCGAGCAGCAGAACCTGCGCGGGAACCACCGGAATTCCCTTGGCCGCGTTTTTCGGGTAGACCGATACGATTTTGATCCCGACGCGGTCGATCTTTCCCTTCACATAGGCAGGCATGAAGAGCGAGGAACCCCGCCCCGACAGGGTGAAGCCCGGCCGTACCGGCACCTCCGTCTCCCCGTTCGAGTGCAGCAGGAACGCCTCCTTGTCCGCCGCGATCGCATCCGCCATCGGCAATAGTTCCCGTACTTCCGCCGCATCGAGCAACAACATCCCAAACGCCTCCCTTAAATCGAACCTTGACGGATCGCAGCCGTTGCGGGCGATTCCTGTCGCGTGTCGCCGTCTCCTCAAGGAACAAACCTACCGGCGGTACCGGGAGGCCTGTCGGACTGCGGCGGCAAACTCGATACGCACCAATCGGAACCGCATCGACGATTGCTTCGATCAAATCATGAGCGAGATGTGTTTCATTGCAGAGATATCAACATGACCGATCCGTAAGCAACCCCGAAAAACATATATCCGTTCGGGCGCTACTTTTCGTCGATCGCGCGGTTGGAGAGCGCGTCGGCCAACTTGTTCTCCGCGCGCGGGACCCAGGTCAGGTCGACGCGCATTCCGTCCATGAGTGCCCAGGCACGGGAAGCAAGCTCTCGCAGATGAGGGAGATTGATCTTCCATTCCCGCCGCACCTGACAGACGACGAGTTTGCTGTCGCCGCGTATTTCGATGCGCTCCGGACTCCTCCGCCGCGCCTCCTCCAGCAGGCGCAGGAGGGCGGTATACTCCGCCTCGTTGTTCGTTTTCCTGCCTAGGTACTCCGCACACTCCCATACGACGTTGCCCGCTTCGTCGAGCAGGCAGGCACCCGCCCCGGCTTCGCCGGGGTTGCCCCGCGACGCGCCGTCGAAATATCCGATCATCCCGCATCCTCCCGGCCCGTTCGCGACAGGCAAATGGTTTTCCGGTAGTGTAACATATCCGCCGCCCGGGACGGAGCGGAAGTTGGCCGATACGACGTTCCCCCGTACTTCCTCCGCGAACGCCCCTGTCGGGCGAACGAACGATGCGCGCATCGGTTTTTCACA
>DAIRUD010000461.1:0-1848 GCA_036803565.1 Synergistaceae bacterium
CAAGTCCCTTGACGAGCGCGCCGCCACCGATGATGAGCGCGCCGTCCTTCAAGAGGAAGTTGGCCATCCCGGCGCTGCCCAGCTCCTTGGCCCGGGCCTCCCAGTCGGAGACCTCCTTGCGCGAGAGGGACGCGCCGCCGGGCAGGCGCAGGCCCTTGATGACGCCGCCGCCCGCAATCAGCGCGGCGAAGGGGTTTTCGCCGTCCGCGAAGACCTCGGTGAGGTCGACCATCTCCATGTCGATGCGCAGGTCGGGCTTGTCGCTGCCGTAGCGCTCCATGGCCTCCTTCCAGGTCATGCGCGGCATGGGCGCGGGGATCTCGGCCCCGATCGTCTCCTTGAAAAGGCCGATGAGGTACGTCTCGGTGAGGGACATGACGTCCTCCTCGGTGACGTAGCTCATCTCGACGTCGATCTGCGTGAACTCCGGCTGGCGGTCGGCGCGCAGGTCCTCGTCGCGGAAGCACTTGGCGATCTGGATGTAGCGGTCGCAGCCGCTGATCATCAGGATCTGCTTGTAGATCTGCGGCGACTGCGGCAGCGCGTAGAACTCGCCGGGGTTGACGCGGCTGGGGACGAGGTAGTCGCGCGCGCCCTCCGGCGTCGATTTGGTCATGACCGGTGTCTCGACCTCGAGGAAGCCGTTGGCGTCGAAGTAGTTGCGCGTGTACTGCACGGTGCGGTGGCGCAGGCGCAGGTTGCGCTGCATGCCCTCGCGCCGCAGGTCGAGGTAGCGGTACTTCATGCGCAGGTCCTCGTTGACCTTGTCCGCCTCCTCCGGGTCGAAGGGGGGGAGTTGCGAGGGGGAGAGCAGCAGGAAGTCCTCGGCCACGACCTCGACCTCGCCGGTGGCGATGGCCGGGTTTTCCGTCCCCTCGGGGCGCTTGCGCAGCCTGCCGCGCACGGAGAGCACGTATTCGGAGCGCAGGTCCTTGGCGCGGGCGTGCACCTCCGGGATCTCCTCGGGGTTGAAGACGACCTGGGTCGCGCCGGTGTAGTCCCACAGCTCGATGAAGATGATGCCGCCGAGGTCGCGGCGCGCGCGCAGCCAGCCGTTGAGGACGACGTCCGCGCCCGCGTGCGCGACGCGCGGTTCGCCGCAGCGGATGGTGCGCTTCCACTCTTGCGTATATGCCGTTTCGATCATGTTTACCGTACCTCTTTCCATGCGGCCAGTTTGGCGGCGGCTTCGCCGCGCGGCAGCGATTCCTGTTCGCCGGTCGCCATGTTCTTGACGCCGACGGTGCCGGACGCCAGCTCGTCCCCGCCGATAAAGCAGACGAACCGCGCGCCCGCGGCGGAAGCGTGTTTCATCTGCGCCTTCATGCTCCTGCCCATATAGTCCAGGTCGGCGGACACCCCGGCGGCGCGCAGCTCGTGGGCCAGCGCCGCGACCTCGACGCCCGCCTCTGGCGCGGCGGCGACGACGAAGACGTCCGTCGCCGGTTCCGTGCCCGGATATGCGCCCTGCCCCTCCATGGTGATGACGATGCGCTCGATCCCCGAGGCGAAGCCGACGCCGGGCACGTGCGGCCCGCCGATGGCCTCGGCCAGGTTGTCGTAGCGCCCGCCGCCGCAGACGGCGTTCTGCGCGCCCAGCTCACCGGCCAGGATCTCGTAGGCCGTCTTCGTGTAGTAGTCCAGCCCGCGCACCAGCCGGTTGTCGATGCGGACGTCCGCGCCGATCTTCGACAATCCCTTCATGACGCCGTCGAAGTGCACGCGGCACTCCTCGCAGAGGGAGTCGATCATCGAGGGCGCATTCTCGGTCAGCTCCTTGCACCCCGGCTTCTTGCAGTCGAGGATGCGGAGCGGGTTGCGGTCGAAGCGGTTCTGGCAGGTCTCGCA
>DAIRUD010000462.1:0-1848 GCA_036803565.1 Synergistaceae bacterium
GGCGGCACCTCGTCCGGCGGCGGCGGCGGCGGCGGGGGAGGACGGGGCCGGTAAGGATGCGGTAGGGGCCACTCGTGCGGGAGCGGCCCCTGATCGTTCTCACCGATTGTGGATTGCGTCGCGCGGTTGCGCTCAGTCCGTCTCGTACTCGAATTTGCCGTTTTCGTCGAAGATCAGGACGCGGTGGCGGATGTCCTCGGGGAACTCGATCCAGAAGGCATGTTTCTCGGCCTCGCCGATGACCTGGCTGGGGTAGAAGTCGCCCGCCACGATGTGGTAGCGGGGTTCCAGCGTGAACTGGTAGGAGACGTCGGGGTGCAGGTCGGCGACCGCGACGGCCTTGCCGGCCATGGCCAGCCCGACCTTGAGGAAGCAATTCTCCGTGTGCTGCTGTTCGGCGGTGGGGATCTTCCAATCGGACTCGATCTGCAGGACGCCCTTCTCCCCCTCGTTGGAGAGGTTGCTGAAGGCGGGCGCGCCGATCGGGAAATCGCCGTAGTAGGTCACCACGAGGCTGTTCTCGTTCTCGGCGTCGAGCGGCATCTGCACGGAGTTTTTGGTCATCATGGCGTCGCCCGGATAATAGAAGAGGCCGATCGTCGCGTTGTAGATCGACTTCCACTCGAACTCGGCGCTGCTGGGGTAGTCCGCGTTGCCCGGCGCGATCGCACCGACCATCCAGGCCAGCGACAGCGGGCGCACGACGAGGTCGAACTCGTCCGGGGCGGTGTCCTCCGGGAACGTCTGGTATATCGCGAACTTCTGGAAACTGGCGCTCTTGTTCTTGATCGTCAGTGCGTATCTTTCCCCGTTCACCATGCTCCGGTTCCCCCCGTGTCGTTGTGCAGGTATCATGCGCGCCGCCTATTGTATCATATTTCGGCCGGATCGCGCGGCGGCGAAGTGCGGTCGAGCGCGGTGCGCCAGCGGCCCTTGATGTAGTACGCCGCCAGGCCGACGCAGCAGACGCTCCACGAGACGATGTAGGCGGCGAAGACGGCGCGGATGTCGCCGAGAAAGTGCGTGGTGAGTTTGAGGCAGGCGATGCGCACGACGCAGAGGCTGGCCAGCATGATGCCCATCGTCGGCAGCGTGAAGCCCGCGCCGTTGACGACGCCGCTCAGCGCGTACATGACGGCGATGAGGAAGTAGTAGGGGGCCAGGCCGAAGATCATGCGCCGCCCGTACTCCAGTATCTCCGCCTCGGCGGTGAAGATGCGGAGGAAATCCACGCCGTAGGCGCAGACCAGCGCGGAGATCGCGACGGCGAAGGCGCAGCTCATCCACAGGCCGGTCTTGGTGCCCCGCAGAACGCGGTCGCGCATGCCCGCGCCGATATTCTGCCCGGTGAAGGTGGTCATCGCCAGGCCGAAGCTGATGACCGGCAGGACGACCATGCCGTCGAGCTTGCCGTAGACGTTCCAGGCCGCCATCGCCACCGTTCCGAAGCTGTTGATCGTGCTCTGCACGACGAGGTTGGAGATGGCCATGGCCGTCTGCTGCAGGCCGGCGGGAATGCCGATGCGCAGGACATTGCGCAGGATGCCGAGGTCCAGCGGCATGCCGTGGAAGCTGGGACGCTGCGGCGTCCTCAGCAGCGTCGACGGGCGCAGGGTGCGAAGCGTCCGCAGGGCCTTGAGGGTGTCCAGCCGGTAGACGTCGCGGGTGTGCTGCATCTTGGCCAGGACCAGGAGCGCGGCTGCGGTCTGGGCGATGAACGTCGCCAGCGCGACGCCGCCGACGCCCGCGTCGAAGACGGCGACGAAGAGCACGTCGAGGACGGTGTTGACGAGGGCCGCCGCCGCCAGGTAGTAGAGCGGCGTGCGGGAGTCGCCGACGGCCCGCAGG
>DAIRUD010000463.1:0-1822 GCA_036803565.1 Synergistaceae bacterium
CCGCCCGCGCCTGCGGCGACCCGCCCCGCCGGAAAAACCGCTCCCCGGCGTTTTTCATTCCGATCGGCGGCGTTTTCGCGCTTTTGGCGCGCTTTCGCCGCACCGCCGCCGCTCAGGCGTAGCGGTTCTTCGGCTCCCGTCCCTCCATCACCGCCAGCGCGTCCATGGCGGCGTCGACGCGGGCCTTGCGCCGCGATCCCTCGCCGTACCAGCCGCTGTGCGGCGTGAAGAAGACCCTGGGGTTGTCGTAGATGGGGTGATCGAAGATCCCCTGCTCCGGCAGGTGCTCGTTCTCGACGACGTCGAGCGCCGCGCCGCGCAGCTTGCCCGCGCGGAGGGCGGCGTCCAGCGCGTCCATGTCCACGTGCGGACCGCGCGCCATGTTGACGAGGTAGGCGCTCTCCTTCATCAGCCCCAGCCGCCGGGCGTCGATCATGTGCTCCGAGCCGGGGACGAGCGGCAGGTGCAGGCTGACGATGTCCGCCTCGGCGAGGCCCTCGTCGATGGTGTCGACCGGCGTCACGCCCTTCTCCGCGGCGATCTCGCGGTTCATGTAGGGGTCGTAGGCGAGGATTTTGCCGAAGATCCCGCCCACGCGGTCGACCACGATCTGCCCGATCTTGCCGAAGCCGATCAGAAAGACCGTCGTCTCGCGGAAGGATTTCATCGGCGGGAAGCTCTGATGATCCCACACCTTGTCCACCTTGATGCGGTGGTTGTAGAAGGGGACGCAGCGCGCCGCGGAGAGCATCATCGCGGCGGTGTGGTCGCCCACCTCCTGTTGGCTGCAGTCGGGCACGTTGCAGACCACCATGCCCATCTCCTTGGCGGCCTCGATGTCGATGTTGTCCATGCCGACGCCCTGGCGGGAGATGACCTTGCAGCGGGTCATCCGGCGGATGTTCTCCCCGGATATGTTGTAGTTGGCCACCAACAGCGCGTCGAACCGGTCGAGGATGGCCTCGAACTCCTCCTGCGTGTTGGCGATGATCGCCTTGGCCCCCGCGGGCTCCATGAAGGGACGCTCCAGCTCCCACTCGCCGCGGTTGAACATGCTGTAGAAACCGACCGTGAATCCGCCGTTCGCCTTGTTTGTCTGCGCAGTCATACAAATCACTCCAATCCGTCGGGGCGTTGCCCCGTTTCCGACGACGCCAGCTGCCGCTCCAGCCCCGCGAATATCTTGTCGTGGTGCCCGCGCAGCGTCTCCAGCGCCTCCTCTTTGCGGTTCTCCCATAAGCTTGTGACCAGCGACTCGTGCTCCTCCGTAATCGCTTCGATGGTCCGCGCGTAATCCATCGAATAGATCGAGATGCGCACGATCTCCTCGCCCACCGTGGACCAGGCCCGCGACAGGTACTCGTTGCCGACCGTCTCGACGATTGTCGTGTGGAATTGGATATCGGAGCGGAGGAAGCGGATGGAATCCTCCCGCGCTTCGAGCATCTTCCGCAGGCGCAGGTCGAGCTGCCCCGCCAGCACGCGGGCCATGCCGTTCTCGAAGGACCAGCGCAGGGCGTACGACTCGGCCATATGCCGGAACTGAAAGAGGTCGCGCCCCTCCTCGATGGAGAAGCCCTTCACCGCCGGCCGCCGTCGGTCGGCGGCGACCAGCCACCCCTCCTGCGTCAGGCGCTTGATGGCCTCGCGCACCGGCGTACGGCTCACGCCCAGCCGCTCCGACAGCTCCCGCTCCAGCAGAAAGGTCCCCGGCTCCAGCCTCAGCTCGACGATATCCTTCTTCAGGTTTTCGTAAACCACGTTCGAAAGGTTCTTGCTCTCCATCGCGTCCATCCGCTCCCCGCTTTCGCCGCGCGCCCGT
>DAIRUD010000464.1:0-1817 GCA_036803565.1 Synergistaceae bacterium
TCTTCGGGGCACGCTTTCTGTAATAAATACTGCCGCCGATCTCGGCAGAGGTACTATAGCGGCGGGCGGATGCAAAGAGGAAAATAAGCTCTGGCCCAGGATAGCAAAACCGAAGAAGGTGAAGACATGTTTGACCTCATAATCAGGAATGGAAACGTCGTTGACGGGAGCGGGTGCGACGCGCGGGTTGCCGACATCGGCATCGTCGGCGACCGGATCGAAAAGATCGGGAGCATTTCGAACGAAGCACCCACAAAAAAAACGATCGACGCTCACGGACACGTCGTGACGCCCGGCTTTATCGACACGCACTCGCACGGCGACGGCACGCTGCTGCTCTACCCCACGGCGGAGAGCGCACTTATACAGGGAGTGACGACCTTCGTCGGCGGCACCTGCGGCGACTCCCCCGCGCCGCAGAACCCGGCCTTCTACGCCCGGCACTTCTGGGAGTACGACGTCTGGCCGCAGATCGACGGACACATGTACTACCCGGAGTTCGTGCAGCCGCGCGAGAAAGCGCTGCCGGTGCTGGAGAAAAACTATCCGATCAGGTTCGACTGGCGCACCTTCGGCGAATTTCTGGACAAGGTCGAGCGCCAGGGGACGGCGGTCAACTTCATCCCCCTGCTGGGGCACTCCACCATCCGCTCCTATGCCATGGGCCGCGTGAGCGACAACCGGGCCCCCACGGCCGAGCAGATGGCGGAGATGAAGCGCCAACTCGCCGAGGCCATGGAGGCGGGCGCGTGGGGCATCTCCACCGGGCTCGACTACATCCCCAGCGCCTACGCCGCGACGGAGGAGATCGTGGAGATCGTGCGCGCCATGGAGAAGTGGGACGGCATCTACAGCACCCACTGGCGGCGCACGGGCATCCGCCGCGCGGGCGCGGGCAAGACGGACAAATCCTTCGGCCTGCGCGAGGCCTGCGAGATCGGACGGGCTTCCAGCCTGCGCGTACAGATCTCGCACCTGAGTACCGTATTCGACATCTACCCCTCGGCGACGGAGACCCTCCGGCGGGCGGGCGCGGAGGCAACGCTGGCCATCGTCGATGAGGCGTCACAGAGCGGTGTGCGCGTGGCCTTCGACGTCATTACCAACACCACTGCGGGCTTCGAGTGCATCCCCCACCTCTGCATGTACCTGGCCCCCTGGGTGCGCCAGGCCGGCTCGGTCGAGCAGTTCGTAAAAAATCTAAAATTCTCGGACTATCGGGCGGAGCTGAAAAAAATCCTCGAGTCCGGCTGGTGGTACAAGGTCAACCGCAACGCCGACCCCTTCTGGGAGCGCGCGGTCATCGTCACCCGTTCGGGCAACCCACAGTACGACGGCAAATCGATCCACGAAATCGCGGGCGGCCGCGACATCATCGAGACGCTCTTCGACCTCCTGATCGAGGATCCTCTCATCAAAGTGCACAAGCACTCGCATATCGAGACCTACATCGACGCCTTCATGAGCCATCCGCTGGCCATGCCGAGCATCGACGGCTATCTCTTCGACGCGGATGGGCACTTCGGCACGAAGGAGAACTGGGCGGGCATCCCGGAGATACTGCCCAACCCCAACGCCTACTGCGGCTTCGTCAAGTGCCTCACCGACTTCGCGCCGCGCAAGCTCGAGGAAAAAATCCGCAAGATGACCGGCTGGCCCGCCGAGTGGACGGGGATCAAAAAGCGCGGCCTGCTGCGCGAGGGCTACTACGCCGATATCGTCGTGCTGGATATGGAAAATCTGCGCACCAACGAGAACCACGAGAAGCCCAACACCTTTCCCTCCGGCATCGAGCACGTGGTCGTCAACGGCACTTT
>DAIRUD010000465.1:0-1807 GCA_036803565.1 Synergistaceae bacterium
GGGCCGCTCCCGGCCCGCCGCCGGGGAAAAACGCCTAAACCGCCCGCCACCGCCACACAGCCCACGCCGACGCGCGGGACGGGGATGCCTTGTCTTTTCATCAGGAGAACACCATGCAACCGGAAACCGCGCATTTGTGCGCCGACTGCGAGACGCCCCTTGACGAATCCGCCCCCCACTACCTGAACGACAACGACGAAAGCGTATGCGACGCCTGCGCCGAATACTACTGCGATTGCGCCGACTGCGGCCACACCATTCGCCGCGATAGCGGATATTGCGACAATGACGGCAATCCCGTCTGCGCCGACTGCGCCGAGCATTACCGCGATTGCGATGACTGCGGCGACAGGCACCACACCGACAACCTGACCCGTTTGGAATATCTGGACAGATGCGTTTGCGAATCATGCCTCGACGACAATTACCAAACCTGCGACCGCTGCGGAAATTACGTTCACGACGAGGACGCCCTTTCACTGGCGGAGGGCGGGTATATTTGCCAAGGCTGCTATGAATACGGCGGCTACGACAGATGCGCGTCATGCGGCGATCTGTACCGCTCCGACGTTTTGCACTACGACGATGCATCGGATGAGGTGTATTGCCTTCCCTGCTACGAGGAACGCGCTGGAAGCGACCGCGATATATGCTGCTATTCCTATAAGCCGGAATGGGATTATTGTCTTACCGACAGGGAGGAAAACTCGACGGCGCTTCCCTTCTACCTCGGCGTCGAACTTGAGGTGGAAAACACGAGCGAAGGACAGCACCGGAACGACGAAACGGCGCGCGCCGTCAAAAACCTCGCCCCCGTCATTTGCAAAGCGGACGGTTCCATCAGCAACGGTTTCGAGATCGTGTTCCACCCGCAAACATATCGCTACGCCACCACCGACGGCAGGCAGGCGATTGAGAATTGCCTGCGGCTACTGCGGGAGCGCCATTTTTCCGGCCACAACTACGGCGGCATGCACATCCACGTCAGCTTCGACGCATTCACCCGCCTGCATCTGGTGAAATTCCATCGGCTTTTCAAAAACGCCGCCGACCTGTTCACGAACCTGTCCCAACGCAAACAGGAAAAACTCGACCAGTGGGCGAGCTTCGCCTTTATCGGCGACGAGCCGAATCGCAATATCCGCCGGTATTCCGCACTGAATTACACCAGCGACACGGTGGAAGTGCGGATATTCAATTCCACCATCCGCACCGACCGCTTTTTCAAAAACCTCGAAACGGTCAAAGCCGCCGTCGACTACAGCAAACAGGGCGGCATCCGCGACATGGAGGCGGGACACTTTCTCCGCTTCGTCATGGACAACCGCGCTCAGTACCGCAATCTCGCGGCATTCCTTGTGGAGAAACACGCCTACATCATGACCGCCAACGCCATCAATTCGCGCATCGTCAGGCAGGTGGAAAAACAAATCATGCGCCGCGCCGGATAGCCCCGACGCCGCAGTCATTCACACCGTTTAAACACAGCGAACGAAAGGCCAATCATGTGCATCATCGCGTACAAGCCCAAAGACGTCGCCATCTCCCCGGAAACTCTTTTGACCTGTTACATGAACAACCCCGATGGGGCGGGATACATGTACCCCTGCGAAAACCGCCTGCTTATCAAGAAGGGATTTTTCACCCATGAGGATTTTTCCGCCGCATGGCAGAAAACCCACAAGATATACGGCGACGACCTTCCCGTCGTTTTCCACTTCCGCATCTCGACATCGGGGAAGATAGATAAAACGGTTCTTCTGAAGAATTTGTGGGTGAAACGGAGTGTTTTTTGGTCCTTGCGGCG
>DAIRUD010000466.1:0-1804 GCA_036803565.1 Synergistaceae bacterium
GGAGGGCGAGCGCACCGGCGAGACGGCCACGCCCGCCTACGCCGAGGCGCTCGGCGCGTTCATGAAAAAACACATGTTCCGTGCGGACGACGCCCCGGACGAGTCGGACATGGACGACCTCAGCGAGCCCTACCTGGTCATGTGGGGGGAGAGCGAGTTGCGCCCCACGGGGACGATGCGCGACGCCGACCTGACGCCGCTGCTGCCCCGCATCGCCGCCCCCACACTGGTCCTGCACGGGCGCTACGACCAGTGCACGGACGCCGTGGTGCGCCGCACGCTGGACGGCATCCCCGACGCCCGCGCCGTCCGCTTCGAACACAGCGGCCACATCCCCAACCTCGACGAGCCGGAGGCCTTCAACGCCGCCGTCGCCCGCTTCCTGGACGAGGTCGAGGCGACGGCGAAGCGCTGACACGCG
Organism: Synergistaceae bacterium; assembly: GCA_036803565.1. Classification (GTDB taxonomy): domain Bacteria; phylum Synergistota; class Synergistia; order Synergistales; family Synergistaceae; genus DAIRUD01. The sequence goes on from DAIRUD010000466.1 coordinate 422, forward strand.
CCATTCGGAGCGCACCGTGCCCCCCGTTCCGCCGCAGTACTGGAGCAAATCGACATGGAAATATCGTTATAACCGACAGGGGTTTGAGAGGTCGCCGGTTTCTTCGGCGGGTGCGGGGCAAAGCCTGTGAAATAAAAATATGAAGGCCCGGGGTGTGCGGAAAATGGACGAAACCTGGAAAAAACGGGCGGCCCTCTTCCTGGCCAGCCAGAGCGTCTCGGTGTTCGGCTCGACGATCGTCAGCTACGTCATCATCTGGTACGTGACGCTCCAGACCGCCTCCGGCAAATGGATGACGCTGGCCATCCTCTGTTCCATGCTGCCGCACACGCTGGTCTCCCTCTGGGCGGGCGTCCTCGCCGACCGTTTCAACCGCAAGCGCATCGCCATGTACGCCGACGCCTTCGTCGCGCTGGCGACGCTCGCCCCCGCCGTCGCCTTCCTCACCGGCCGGGGCGGCCTGGGCATCCTCTTCGCCGCCTCCGTCTGCCGCTCCGTCGGCTCCGGCCTCCAGGCCCCGGCGATCAGCGCCATCTACCCGCAGATCGTCCCGCAGCAACACCTGACCAAGGTCAACGGCATCTATCACACCATCGCCTCCTGCACCACGCTGCTCTCCCCGGCCCTGGCCGCGCTGCTGCTCGACCGCGTCGGCATCTCCTGGGCCTTCTTCCTCGACATCGTCACGGCGGCGATCGCCGTCGGCATCCTCTGCGCCATCGAGGTGCCGCCGCCAGCGCCGGACCGCGCCCGCAAATCCGCGTTCGAGGACCTGCGGCTCGGCCTCCGCTTCACCTTCGGCAACCGCCTGCTGCGCGCGCTCATCCTCTGCTACGCGGCCTTCTTCTTCCTGCACGCGCCGGTCTCCTTCCTCTCGCCGATCATGATCGCCCGCAGTTTCGGCGGCGAGGCCTGGCGGCTCAGCCTCAACGAGATCGTCTGGTCCGTCGGCTCCCTGCTGGGCGGCGTCGCCGTCTCGCTCAAGGGGCAGTTCCGCGACAAGACGTTCGTCGTCGGGGCCTGCGTGGCGGCCTTCGGCGTCTGCTTCGCCCTGCTCGGCGTCGTCGGCACCTTTCCCCTCTTCCTCCTGGTCATGGGCGTCGCCGGTTTCTTCCTCCCCGTCCACACCACCGCCCAGACGGTGCTGATTCAGGAGCGCGTCGACGAGGGCATGATGGGCCGCGTCTTCTCCGTCCTCCAACTCTTGCCCGGCGCGATGATGCCGCTGGGCATGCTGCTCTTCGGCCCCCTCGGCGACGCCGTGCGCGTCGAAAACATCCTCGTCATCACCGGCACGCTGCAAGTCGTCCTCGGCGCATGCTTCCTCCGCGCCACGCGCGGAAAGGCGTAGGTCGCGGGGCTCCGCCCCGCCCCCCGCAAGGG
>DAIRUD010000467.1:0-1798 GCA_036803565.1 Synergistaceae bacterium
GATAAAATCCCCGCAGATACCCCGTCCTGCACGCACGGCGGAGCGTCCGGAGGTGCCGTATGTCGCTACAACTGGTTCTGAAAACAATCCTCGGCGTCTACATCGCGATCAACGCCTATCTGCTGATCCGCCTCTCCGGCATGTTGCGAGGGACGGGCTTTTTGCGGCTTCTCGCCTGTACCCTGCTCCTGCTCTGCGCCCTCAGCTTTCCGCTGGGGCAGATCCTCTCGCGGCAATCGCCCGGATGGCTCGCATCGCTGTTAATCACCGTCGGCGTGCTTTACATCGCGCCCATGATCTACGCGTTTCTCCTCGCACTGGTCTTCGAAATCCTGCGCGTGCTCAACGGCTCCCTCGCGCTCACCTACTACCCACCGCCCTTCGGCGTCTCGGGACGGCTTGCCGTGGTGGGGACGATTTGTGCGCTGAGCGTGCTGATCAGCCTCGGAGGGGCGCTCAACACCAAGTTTCCGACGGTCGTGCGGCGGACCGTCCCCTGGACGGCGACCTTACGTCCGGCTGCGGACTCCGTTCCCGAACGGATCACCGTCGCGCTGCTCTCCGACGTCCATCTGGGGAGGCGCGTTTCGCCGCGACACCTGAAAAAGCTGATCGGCCTCGTCGCGCGGGAAAACCCCGACATTCTCCTGCTCGTCGGCGATTTCATCGACGACGACAGCAGAATCGAAGACGAGACGGAGGCGGCGGAGATCCGCGAGATTCTCTCGTCCTACATCCCGCGCCTCGGCACCTGGGCGGTCCTCGGCAACCACGAATATTACAGCGGGCTGGAGGCGGTGGAACGCTTTTTCTCGGCGAACGGCATCCGCCTGCTGCGCGATCAGTGGGCGACGCCGGGCGGCGAACTGCTTCTGATCGGCAGGGACGACCGCACGGTCGAGCGCTACGGCGGTGTCCGCGCTCCCCTCGCCGCCATTCGCGACGAGGCCCTGCGGAACGCCCTCGTCGACGCCACGGCATTGCCCTGCGTCGTCATGGACCACCAACCCTTCGACCTTCACGAGGCGGAGGAGGTCGGCGCGCACCTCGAAGTCTCCGGCCACACGCACCGCGGCCAGCTCTTCCCCTTTCAATGGATCGTGCGGGCGATCTACGAATGTCATTACGGCAGCCATCGGCGCGGCGACACCCGCTATTACGTCTCCAGCGGCGCGGGGACGTGGGGGCCGCCCGTCCGCACCGTCGGGAGACCCGAGGTCGTCATCCTGACCCTGCAAAAGGAGCGGCGGTAACGATATGGGTGTCGAATCCGCCTTCATCCTCAAACGCCTGGACGCCGCCGCAAGCGGGGCACCGGCCGCAGGCGGTGCGGACGTCGTCTTCCTCGACCTCCCCTTGCGCTTTCTGGCGGACCTTTCGCAATCTTTGGGCGCTCCGGACGAGCAACTCGCCCGGTCGTTGATGCACGACGCGCGGTACGAAGCGAGGGTGCTCGCCTGCCTTCTTCTCGACCCCGCAGCGTGCGACGCACAAGTCGCGTCCGCGGGCCGGGACGCCCTGATCGCCCCCCTGCGCGCCGTCCGCGAACCCGCTGCGACGGCCCGCCGCGCACTCCCCGCCATGCGCATCGCGCTCCATTGGGCCGACGCCCGGCCGGAGAGAAGCGTTACGGCGGGCCTCGGCCTGATCGCCGACCTCGCCGCACTCCTCCCGCCCGATGCGGAAAACGCCCTCGGTTTCTTCGACCACGCGTTGTTTCAACTACGCAAGCGCGCGGCCGCCGATTCCCTCGCCGTCCGCGAGGCGGCCGCCGCCGCGCTCCTGGCGATCGCCGCGC
>DAIRUD010000468.1:0-1790 GCA_036803565.1 Synergistaceae bacterium
TCTCCGGGTCGTTGCCGGTGCACTCGATGAGGTTGCCGTCGTTGTCGACGACCTGGGTCTTGTAGGTGGCCTCGTAGTGCAGCGGGATGCCCTCCTTGACCATCTCGTCGTAGGTGCGGTAGGTGCCGTCGGGCTTGCGCATGGCGTCGAGGAGCATGTTGCAGCTCATGACGATGGCGTTGCCGACCATGTTCTGGCAGCGGCTGGCCGCCGCCGCGCCGCTGTTGGGGGCCTTGGCGGTATCGCTGCAGACCAGCTTGATGTTGCGGGGGTCGATCTTGAGCGGTTTCAGGGCCTCGTGCGCCGTTCCGACGCTGCCCATGTCCGCGCCCTGGCCGTGATCCTCCCAGGTGTTGTAGATGACGACCCCGTCTTTGGTCAGCTCGACGCCGTTGGCCGCCTCGTCCGCGCCGTCGTCGTTGGAGTTGTAGATGCCGAAGGAGACGCCGACGCCGTAGCGCTTGCTGCCGCCCGCTTCCTTGGTCTTCCGCTCGGCCTCCTCCTTCATGCGTTCGTAATGCGGGCGCGCCTGTTCGATCATCTTGGGGAAGGGATAGACCTCGAACTTCTGACCGCTCGGGGAGAGGCCGCCGTCCTTCATGATGTTTTTGGCGCGGAACTCGAAGGGATCCATGCCGCACGCGTGCGCCAGCATGTCGATGGCCGTCTCGCCGCCCCAATAGGTCTGCGGGCCGCCGTAGGCGCGGAAGGCCGCCGACCAGCGGTGGTTCGTCCAGATGGTGTAGCCGCAGCCGCGGATGTTGGCGACGTCGTAGGGCGCGAGGAAGAACTGGCCGCCCTTGTTCATCAGGTCCTGGCTGGACTCGGAGTAGGGGCCGTGATCGACGAACCAGTTGTGCTCGCCGCCGACGATCTTGCCGTCCTTGTCCGCGCCGACGCGGATGTTCATGAGGAAGGGCGAGCGCTTCGGCGTACGGGTGATGTGCTCCTTCATGTCCAGGCGCATGTAGACGGGGCGGTCGCCGCAGGCGAGGACCGCCGCCGCCAGCAGGTACTCGTTGGTCGGGCCGACCTTGTAGCCGAACGTCGCGCCCATGTTGTTCTGGATGACGCGGATCTTGGAGGGCGCGAGGCCGATGCCGCGCGCGATCATGAGCTGGTGGCGGTAGACGCAGATACTCTTGGTCTGGAGGCAGAGTCGGCCCTCCTCGTCCCAGTAGCCGTAGCCGCAGTCGGTCTCCAGCGTAAGGTGCGGCTGGCGGGAGCTGTAGAACGTGTCCTCGACCTTGTAGGGGGCGTTGTCGATGGCGCTCTTGGGATCGTCGCCCTTCATGAAGGGGCGCTTGTTGAAGGCGTTGCGGATGCCGTCGATGCCCTCGATCTCGTCGTAGACGGGGATCGCGTCGGGGGCCATGGCCTGGTGGACGTCGACCATCTCCTTGAGGGGCTCGATGTCCAGCTTGACGGCGGCGGCCGCCGCGCGGGCCTGGGCCTCGGTCTCGGCGCAGACGATGGCCACGCACTCGCCCCACTGGCGGATCTTGTCGCCCTCGTCGACGATCATGCGGCGCTCCCAGCCGTCCGTGGTCGTGGTCGGGCTGCCGACCTGGCCGCGGATGCGGTTCGTGCCCTTGTTTTCGAGCAGGGTCTTGGCGGTTGCGATCTTGAAGACGCCGGGCATCTTCTCGGCGGCGGAGAGGTCGATCTTCTTGACCAGGGCGTGGCGGTACTGCGTCACCACGGGAACGGCGAAGAGCGTGCCCTCGGGCATCTTGAGGTAGTCGTCGTCGCCGTAGTCGAAGGTGCCGGTCGCCTTGTAGATGGCGCTC
>DAIRUD010000469.1:0-1790 GCA_036803565.1 Synergistaceae bacterium
TCTGTTGATAAGGAAACTGAAAGCTATATTCTGTGAATATTAAATGTTACGATTCGGAAAAAATTAATCCTGATTTTTTTACATACCTGTGCGACGCTTGACTTTTTTCTCGAGTGGAATATAATCTGCGCCAAATATTACCTTTCTGGTACATCCAAAAAAGCCGAATTGCGACGTTGAAATCACGCGAAACGATCGCGCGGAGGTATCCCATGGCTGAGCACACAATCGGAAACGTACTGCGGATCGAGAAGACCTCCATCCACGACGGCGAAGGCCTGCGGACCGTCTTCTTTCTCAAGGGGTGCCCCCTGCGCTGCCTCTGGTGCTCCACGCCCGAGTCGCAGGCGGCGGAGCCGGAAAAAGCCTATGGTCGAGAAAAGTGTACGCTGTGCGGCCGTTGTCTCGCCGTCTGTCCGGCGGGCGCGCTGGCGATCGATCCGGAGGGGCGGCGCGTGGTGACGGATCGGGAAAAGTGCGTCCTTTGTTTCGACTGCGTGTCGAAATGCCCGACCTCGGCGATGATGCGCTACGGGACGCGCATGACGTCGGCGGAGGCGGTCCGGGAGATCTCCAAGGACGAGGTCTTCTATTTTCACTCCGGGGGCGGCGTCACCATCAGCGGCGGGGAGCCGCTCGATCAGGCCGAGTTCGTGCGGGAAATTCTCGTCGGCTGCGGCAGACTCGGCATCCACCGTGCGCTGGAAACCAGCTTCTTCGCCGCCTGGAGCAGAATCGAGCCGCTCCTGCCGCATCTCGATCTCCTTTATGTGGACCTCAAGCATATCGACCCGGATCGACACGTGGAAATCGTCGGCGTCCGCAACGACGTGATTCTCGACAACCTGCGCCGGGCGTCCGCCTCGGACTGCGCCTTCGAAATGGTCGTCCGCATGCCGCTCATCCCCGGCGTCAACGACGACGACGCGGACATCCGGCGCGCGGGTGCGTTCGTCGGCGGGCTGGCGCGGGTGGATACCGTGGAACTGCTCGCCTATCACCGCCTCGGAACCGAGACGTACCGGAACCTGGGCCTGCAATATCCCCTGCCGGAGATCCAAGTGCCCGACGAGGAATACATGGACGCGAAGGCGGGGATCCTGGCGGCTGCCTCCGGGAAAACCGTTCTGATCAACGGCCGGCTCTTTCACGATTGAAACCTCCTGCGGCCCTCGGCGCGCAAAGCGCTCCCGGGCTGCGGGTTTGGCGGATTCTCTATCGCCTCAATGCATCGCAAGCATGCGCGGACCGTCATTGCGCGACCGCAAGTAGCGGCCGACGCATGGGATGCCATTTTTGCGATTCGCTTATGAAGCGGTTCAAGCAGTCGATTTCGACTCCTTCGTACTCGACGTGGTATGAAATGGGCATGCTTTGTGCCGCTCCGCTCACATCCGACCATACGGGATTTCCCGCTCTCCTCGCGGCGCGAGCCGCTCTCGAAGATGTTGCGTTTTTCCTCATTCGCAGCTTGACATCGTTTTAAAAAGGACTATAATTTAGTCAAATCTTCTGGTCCTACAACTGGTACTACCAAAAGGAGGTGCGGGCAGTGCCGCAAAAGGGAAGGATCTTCAAGATATCCCATTATGCGATCCACGACGGCCCCGGCATCCGCACCACCGTTTTTCTGAAGGGCTGCCCAGCGCGGTGCGTTTGGTGTTGTAGCCCGGAGTCGCAGCGTTTCGAGCGGGAGATCGCCCGCAGCGCCGCGCTCTGCGCCTCCTGCGGCAGATGCGTTGCGGCCTGTCCCAAGGCGGCGATCGCGCCGGAAGCGCGCGGCGGCATCG
>DAIRUD010000470.1:0-1783 GCA_036803565.1 Synergistaceae bacterium
TCATGACGCAGATCGAGGGGCACCCGGACAACGTCGCGCCCTGCTACCTCGGCGGCATGACGGTGAGCGCCTGGGACGGCGAGGAGCTGCGCTATGTGCGCCTGCCCTCCCTGCCGCAGGACATGCACGTCGTCGTGGCCGTGCCGGACGTGCGGGTCAGTACTCACGAGGCGCGCAGCGCGCTGCCGGAGATGGTCGACTTCAAGGATGCCGTTTTCAACCTCGGGCGCGCGGCGCTGCTGACCGCGGCCTGGGCCACTGGCAAGTGGGACCTGCTCTCCTGGGGGATGGACGACCGGCTGCATCAGCAGTATCGCGCCAAGCTTTTCCCAGGCGGCGACGAGGTCATGAACCGGGTGCGCGAGATACCGGGCTGCCTCGGTGCGGCCATCAGCGGCTCGGGGCCCAGTATCATCGCCCTCGTCAAGGGCAAGCCGAGAAAGGTCGCCGAAACGATGTGCCACACGTTCTCCGAGCATGGGGTCGACTCCCTCTTCTTCGTCCTCGAGGGCAACGCGGACGGGGCCAGGGTGGAGACGTCCATGGATTTCTTGGGCGGCGCAGGTGACCGTTGACATGAGCAACGAAGTGAAGAGTGTCGTTGCAGATGCCTGTGCGTCCGGGGAAAGGACCGCAGTGCTCAAGTTCGGCGGCAGTTCGGTCGCCGACGCGGACCGTATGCATGAGGTCGCGCGGATCATTCGCGGCTATCTCGACCGCGGTTACCGGCTGGCGGTCATCGTCTCGGCGATGGGTAACACGACGAACAGGCTGCTCGAGCTGGCGGGCGATGTGTCGGAGGAGTTCGACGGCCGGGAGATCGACCAGCTCCTTGCCACGGGCGAGCAGCAGAGTGTTGCGCTGCTGGCGCTGGCGCTGAAGCAGGAGGGAGTGCCCGCCCAGTCGTTTACGGCGGCGCAGGCCGGTTTCCACGCCAACGGCTTTCCGACGGAGGGGCGCATCTATCGCGTGGACCCGCAGGGTGTGATTGCGGCGATGGTGGACGGCAAAGTGGCCGTCGTCGCCGGCTTTCAGGCGATTACCGACGACGGCGATGTGATCACGCTCGGGCGCGGAGGTTCGGACCTCTCGGCCGTGGCGCTGGCGGCGGCGATCGGCGGGGAGTGCCACATCCTCAAGGACGTCTCCGGCGTCATGTCGGCCGATCCGCGCGTGGTTAAAAAGCCGGTCAAGCTGGGATACTTTACCTATAAAGAGTGTATGGAGCTCTCGGCGCTGGGGGCGAAGATGCTCCAGGCGCGCAGCGTCGAAGTGGCTGCGCGCTACGAGGTGCCGCTCTATGTGGCGTCGAGCTTTGTCGAGGAGGAGGGGACGTGGATCGTGAAGAGCACCCCGGTCAGTGAAGGGCTTATTATCAAGGGCGTTGTGCACGACGCCAAGGTGGCGAAGGTCGTCATGATGGGCGTTCCCGACGTGCCCGGTGTCGCCGGCAGATTGTTTTCCAGCCTGGCGGAGAAGGGCGTCGGGGCCGAGATGATCATCCAGAACAACATGCGCGGCGGCCTTAACGACATCGGTTTCCTGGTCAAAAAAGAGTACCTCGACGGGGCGATCGACGTCTGCCGGACGTTCAGCCGCGACGTCGAGGCGCAGGGCGTCTCCTTCAACACGGAGATCGCGCGCGTCTCGATCGTCGGCGCGGGGATCGCGAACCATCCCGAAATCCCGTCGCGGATGTTCAACGTCCTGGCCCGCGAGGGGATCAACATCGACATGATCGCTTCGACGGCGCTCGCCGTCACCTGCGTCGTGGCCCACGCCA
>DAIRUD010000471.1:0-1781 GCA_036803565.1 Synergistaceae bacterium
GAAGGCGCGACGCGCCTTCCCCTATTTCGTGTCGGTCATTTCGTGTCCGAGCGGAGCCGGAGGGAGGGGACGCCGTCCGCGACGCCGTCGGAAGAGACGCGGCGGCGCTTGGCGCAGACGAGATAGGGGCCGATCAGGAGCAACTGGATCATCGCCGCGTAGAGGATCGACAGCAGGATGACCGCGGCGAAGAAGCCGATCTTACGGTAATCCGTCAGATCGCTCAGCATGCGGATCGCGCCGATTCCGCAGGAAGCGAGCGCAAACAGCCAAGTGGCCCGGCCGTACGCCGTGAAGAAAGCGAACGCGGCCTGCAGGTCCTCCGGGGAACTCTCCTTGCGCAGGGGGTCGAGAAACGCCTTCCTCGTCGCCGCCACGCCGAACAACGCCAGTGCGTAGAGGAGCGGGAAGAAGAGGACGATCAACAGAGTCGGCAGGTCGACGAAAAGGTCCACCTGTCCCCCTTCCATCAGGACAAGCGACAGAAAGAATGCCGCGACGACGACGATCGAGCACAAGAACCTGTGGATATTTTCCATGCTTTGCAAACACCTCCGTAAATCCGATCCGGTTTCGGCGAACTCCGAAACCAACCTTTTCGGATTATAGCACTCGAGAAAGAGAAGCGGTTCGGCGATATCACGGTTCCTGCCGGCGCGCACCCCGCCGCCCGCCAAACTCGTTGCGGCACGCGGCTTTCGTCTTGCCATTCCAGGGACACCCCTATCCCCGAAAACGCAAATGGGTTAAGATCTTTCGCAAAGCAAAAGGGGTCGAGCGATAACGGTATGGAGCGGCGACAACCGCGCCGTACCGGCGCGACGTCCGGGCACAACGTTACCGAGGAGGCTGGAATAAAAATGAAAGAACCGGTTCTTGTCGTCATGGCCGCCGGAATGGGCAGCAGATACGGCGGCCTGAAGCAGATGGACCCGATCGGGCCGAACGGCGAGGCGATCATCGACTATTCGATCTACGACGCCCTGCGCGCCGGATTTCGCCGGGTCGTCTTCGTCATCAAGCACGCCATCGAGGAGGCCTTCCGGGAGACGGTGGGGAGCCGCCTGGAGGAGCGCATCGAGGTGACCTACGCGTTCCAGGAGCTCGACGACCTACCGCAGGGCTATGCGATCCCCGCGGGCCGCGAAAAACCCTGGGGGACGACGCATGCGCTCCTGGCCGCGCGCCACGTCGTGCACGGCCCCTTCGCCGCGATCAACGCGGACGACTACTACGGCCCCGACGCCTTCCGCTCGATCTACGAATGGCTTTCCCGGCCCCGCCCCGACGACGGGAAGGCGCACTACGCCATGGTCGGCTATCTGATCGAAAACACTCTCTCCGACAACGGCGGAGTGACGCGCGGCGTCTGCGAAACCGACGGCAAGGGCTTTTTGCGGAGCGTAACGGAGCGCTCCCTGCTCGAACGGACTCCGTCCGGCGCCAGATATTCCGACGATGGAGGGCGGACATGGCGGGAGCTGCCCGCCGGAACCCCCGTCTCGATGAACTTCTGGGGCTTGGACGAGACCTTCCTCCGCTCCGCGGCGCAGGATTTCCCCCGATTCCTCGACGAGAACCTGCCGCATAACCCGCTCAAGTGCGAATACCTCCTCCCCACGGAGATCGACGCGCGCATGCGGCTGGACGCGGCCGACGTCCGCGTGCTACACAGCGGCGACGTCTGGTACGGCATCACCTACAAGGAGGACCGGCAGACGGTCGTCGACGCCATCGCCAGAAAACACGCCGAAGGCCTCTACCCCGCGCCTCTCTGGGGT
>DAIRUD010000472.1:0-1779 GCA_036803565.1 Synergistaceae bacterium
GGATCTCCGTCGCGATCTCGTTGAAGCGCACGAGGTTCTGCGGGTCGTACATGCGATGCAGCATCGCCTTGAGGAATTGCTGCTGCCGCTCCACTCTGCCGATGTCGCCGAGCGCGTCCTTGCGGAAGCGTACGTATTTGAGCGCGGTGTCGCCGCTCATTCTCTGGAATCCCGCCGGAATATCGATGGTGAGGTCCTGCGCGCGATCGCGGTATTTCATCGCCTTGGCGACGTGCATATCCACCCCGCCGACCGCGTCCACGAGCTTGGGGAAATTGTCGTAATCGATTTTCACGTAGTAATGGATGGTGGTCCCGAGAAAGTTCTCGACGGTCGACCGGAGAAGGTCGACCCCGCCGAAGGCATAGGCGTGATTCAGCTTCTGGTTTCCATGTTTGGGGATCGCCACCCGCGTGTCGCGGGGAAGCGAGAGCACGCGGACGTTCTTGTTGTCGATGTCGACGGCGACGAAAAGCACCGTGTCCGATCGTTTGACCTGCTCGATGTTGTCCTCCCCCAGGAGGAGGATGTTGATCCGTCCCTTGATCTCCAGCTTGGGCTCCACGGGCGGCGTTTCGCCGTCGTCCGGACGATTCGCGACCGGGGCGTCCGGGCGCGGCGCGACAGGCGGTACCGGGATCCGCGAGAATTTGATGTAGACGCCGGTCCCGAAGGAGACGACCGCCAATAACACAACGAGCAACATTTTTTTCCAAGTCAAATCGATTCACCATCCGAACGGGAATAGAGGTTCTTTTTCATCACGTACTTGCGCACGGCCTCCGGAAGGAGATAGCGTACGCTGTGTCCCCTGCGCATGCGATCCCTGATATCCGTAGAGGAAATCTCCAGTATCGTCGTGTCCAAAATCCGCACGGAGCGCAAGATCCGCTCGGGTAATTCGAGAATTTTCCCGCGATCGTATCCCATCCTGTTGATGACCAGTATAGTGCATAACGACGATATTTCAAACGGCTGTTTCCAATTGGGCAGATCGATGACGGCGTCCGCGCCGAGGATCAGGAAGAGTTCCGCGCCCGGGTAGGCGGTTTTCATCTCCTGAAGCGTTTCGACGGTGAAACTGTCGCCCGTGCGGTCCGTCTCCGTGCGGGTGATGTCGAAAAACGGGTTGTCGCTGATCGCGAGCATGGTCATTTCGTATCGCTGCGCGGCGGTCGCCATGCCGGGATCGTGTTTGTGCGGCGGTGTGCCGGTCGGCACGAACACGACCCGCTGTAGTCCGCAGGCGGAACGGGCCTCCTCCGCCGCGAAGAGGTGCCCGCAGTGAATGGGGTCGAACGTGCCGCCCATGATCCCGATCCTCTTCAGCGGGTACAATTCAGGATGCGGTGTCGTCATCTTCCTCGTCTCCCGCCTCCGGGGCGGGCGCTTCGCGGTCCGTTCCCAGGCGGTCCGGATGGAAGTCGAATTCCATCCGCCCGATGGCGACGGACGTGCCCTCCTCGGCCCCCGCCGCCTCCAGAAGTTCCTCCACGCGGTATTTGCGCAGGATCCTCGTGAAGCGAGCGACGTTTTCCTCCTGCGAGAAGTCGTAGCGCTCGGCGGCTTTTTCCAGTTGCGCGTTGAGGACGCGGAAGCTGCCGTCGGGTTGCGGAACGATCTGTACCTGCTGTCTGCGCCGAGGTTCCGGACCTTTTTCGATGGTCTCCAGGCTGGCGAAGAGGCGGACGTGCCCGTGAGGGCGGGGGTGCTTGCGCGCGAAATCGACGATTTTCTCGACGAGGCCTTCGATGCCGTCGCCGCGAAGCGCGCTGACCG
>DAIRUD010000473.1:0-1766 GCA_036803565.1 Synergistaceae bacterium
CGCGTATCCGGCCTCATCAAACAGCTGCGGGAAGGCGTTTCCGTCACCCCTCCCGACGGCATGTCGGCGACGGAGCAGCTCGCCGCCATCCGCAAGGGCCTGATGCCGGACCTGAAGCGGCAGTTGGATTGCTGGCACGACGACATCCTGCCCGCGTTGCGCAAAAACGGGATAGAAATCCTTTCGTTCAAGGAGTTGAACGAAAAACAACGAAAATACCTCGATTGCTATTTCCGGGACGAGGTGTTCCCGACGTTGACGCCGCTGGCCTTCGATCCGGGGCATCCCTTCCCGCATATCTCCAACCTCAGCATCAATTTCGCCGTCGTCCTCAAGGACGAGGGGAAGAACGAATATTTCGCGCGCCTGAAGATACCCGAGTCCTTTCCCCGGCTGCTGGAGCTTCCACCGGAGACGGAGGACAAGCTGGAGCGGATGGGTCTGCGGCCGCAGATGAAGACGGACAAGTTCGTCTGGATCGAGGACCTGATCGAGGACAATCTGCCGTTGCTCTTCCCCGGCATGAAGATCGTCGATGTCGTCCTCTTCCGCATTACGCGGGACGCCGATTTCGAGATCGAACTGGACGAGGCGGGCGACCTGCTGCACTCCATCCGCGAGAGCGTGGACCGCAGGCGCTTCGGGAGCGTTGTGCGCCTGCAGATCGCCAAAGACGCGCCGAAGCGTATCCGCGAGATCCTGACCCGCAACCTGGAGATCGATCTCTTTCAGGTCTACTCGCTGAAAAATCCGGTCGGCATGTCCTCCTTGATGCAGCTTTACAAGCTGGACCGGCCGGACCTGAAGTTTTCGCCCTTTACCCCGGCAACTCCCGAAGAGCTGCGCGAGCCGCGACGGATTTTCCTCGAGATCGCGAGGGAGGATATCCTGCTCTATCACCCCTACGACAGCTTCAAGCCCGTGACCGATTTCATCCGGGAGGCGTCGCGCGACCCCGACGTGCTCGCCATCAAGCAGACTTTGTATCGAACGGGAACGAACTCTCCGATCGTGGAAGCTCTGAAGGAGGCCTGCCAGCGGGGCAAGCAGGTTGCCGCACTGGTGGAACTGAAGGCGCGCTTCGACGAGGAGAACAACATCGGCTGGGCGCGGGCGCTGGAAAGTGCGGGCGTCCATGTCGTCTACGGGCTCGTCGGCCTGAAGACGCACGCCAAGATCTGCCTCGTGGTCCGGCGCGAGCGCGGCGGCATCCGCCGCTACGTCCATCTGGGGACGGGGAACTACAACGCGATCACCGCCGGGATCTACACGGATTTCGGGCTCTTTACCGCGGACCCGGAGATCGGCGCCGACGCCTCGGACCTCTTCAATGTGCTGACGGGTTATTCCCGGCAGAACGCCTATCGCAAACTGCTGGTCGCGCCGCACAACCTGCGCCGCGAGGTCATCGCCAGGATCGACAGGGAGATCGCGCACCACAGACAACACGGCGACGGGCACCTGATCTTCAAGCTCAACGCGATCTCCGACAAGGCGAGCATCGACGCCCTCTACCGCGCCTCCCAGGCGGGGGTCCGCGTGGACTTGCAGGTGCGCGGCATCTGTTGCCTGCGCCCCGGCGTCAAGGGATTGAGCGAGAACATTTCCGTCACCTCCATCGTCGGCCGCTTTCTGGAACACACGCGGGCCTTCTACTTCCACAACAACGGCGACGAGGAGCTGTACATGGGCAGCGCCGACCTCATGACCCGCAACCTCGACCGCCGCGTGGAGGTGCTTTTCCCGGTCCAGGATCCGGGCATCCG
>DAIRUD010000474.1:0-1762 GCA_036803565.1 Synergistaceae bacterium
CAAAATTTTCATATCGCATGCGTATTCCCTTAGATCGAAAACTCGGCAAAACTTCACTGCCGTTTCCGGTTTCCATGCGCCCGCCACGCCTATATCGGATTGCGGGAAAATGATGTAGAATCCACCATATTGGTCCTCATAAAGAAAGATTTATTCCATCGCAGGCGCAAGCCTGCGCGGAGTGCGGACGGTGTGGCGCTCGTGCGCCGTATTTTCGCCGACGCGGCGAGCGCGCAAGCGAGCCGCACCCGCCGGGCGCAAGCGAATGCGAAGGCCGCGCACGGCACGGCGATCGAACAACGGAGGTGGAACAATGGCAGAACGACGCGGCATTCTCGGCATCGACGCGGGGGGTACCTTTACCGACCTCGTCTTTCTCGCGAAGGACACGCTCGCGATCGAGGCGAGCACGAAAGTGCCCACACGGCACGGGGACCTGCTCGGGACGATCCGCACGGGCATCGGCGACATCGTGCGCAAGGTCGACGCCGGGCGGATCGAGGACGTACACCTCGCCTCCACCCTGGCCACGAACGCGACCGTCGAGGGCAGGATGGCGCCCTCCGGATTGCTGTTGATCGGCTACGACCCGCAGGACGTCGACGACGCGCTCGCCGAGAAGCGTTTCGGCACCTCCGTCGTCGCCCTCGCGGAGGGCGGGCACGGCATCAGGGGCGACGAACTGCGCCCGCTCGACGAGGGAGCCGTACGCCGCGCCGGCGAACGCTTCCGCGCCATGGGCATCGCAAGCGTCGCCGTCTCCGGCTTTTTCTCCGTGCGCAACCCGCTGCACGAGATCCGGGCGCGGGAGATCCTGCTGGAGCAGGAACCTTCGCTCTCCGTAACCTGCGGTTACGAGCTGGTCTCGGAGTTGGACGCCTTCAAACGCTCCACGACCGCGGCCGTCAACGCGGGATTGATCCCGGTGATCGTCGAGCTGTTCTCCGCGGTACGCGACGTGCTCCACTCGCTGGGCATCGAGGCCCCGCTCTCGATCGTCAAGGGCGACGGCTCCCTCGTCAGCGTGGAATGGGCGCAGCTGCACCCGGTGGAGACCGTCGTCTCCGGCCCCGCCGCCAGCGCCATGGGGGCGCGCTTCCTCGGCCCGGGCAAGCGCGACGGGCGCAAGACGTGGGTGATCGACATCGGCGGGACGACGACGGACATCATCTGTCTCGACGCCCGCGGCAACCCGCAGATGAAGAACGAGGGCGCGACGATCGGAGGGCACAGCATCCTGATCCGCACCATCGACATCCGGACCTTCGGCCTGGGCGGCGACAGCCGGGTCGCGCGCGACAAGGACGGGAAGCTGCGCATCGGTCCCCGGCGGGTCCTCCCCCTGGCGACGGCGGCGGTGCGGGACCCGCGCGTCCGCGAAGCGCTCGAGGTCATGCGCAGTGAGTTCCCCATCCGCCGGGAACCGGTCCTCTACTCCCTCGGAGAGGAATCCGCCGCCCCGGAAAGCGCCGTCGAGGAACGCGTGCTGAAAAAGCTCTCCGCCGGTTATCTGTCCCTGCCGCAGCTGCTCGACGGCGAATCCCGCGAAATCCGCCAGACCATCCGGGAGAGCCTGGAACGCCTGGAGAAGCGCGACGCGGTGCAAATATCCGCCTTCACGCCCACGGACGCCCTGCTCGCCCTGGGGCGAATGGGGGAGGAGACGCGCTGGTCCGCCGAGACCGCCCGGCTTGCCGCCGCCATCTTCGCCGCCGCCTGCACCGGCGACGGCGTCTCCGCGAGCGGCGGGGGCGAAGCGTTC
>DAIRUD010000475.1:0-1761 GCA_036803565.1 Synergistaceae bacterium
CACTCCCGCCAATTCGGCCAGGCGTTTGACACCCCTCCGCCCGTGACCCGTCAGATGGGACAGTTTTCTCGCCGCTATTTTCCACGGGCCCTGCGGTTTTTTTTGTGCCAGTTCAAGCGCGGTCCTCTCCGAAAGCGCCAACTCGCCGAATGCAGGGTGGTACGGTCCCGCGATCACAGATCGCCGAAGCGTCCCAGACTCGAGAAGACCGACCCGGATCACGTCGAAACGCAACTCCTCCGCGAGCAGCATCAAAGCCCCCGACAGTTGCACAGAGGCCTCCAGGGTCGGCGGGACATACGTGCCCGCACGAACCATGCGCTCGAGTCCCGTGCCCTTCAGCACCAGGCAGGGGTAGATCCGCAGATCCCAGCGATTGCCTGGTGGGATGAGCGCGGCCAGCCGTTCCATATCGGACCGCACACTTTCCTCGGACTGCATCGGCAGGCCGGTCATGATCTGAATCCCGATGTGAAAGCCGGCGTCCCTGAGCCTGGCAATCGCGCCAAGAACACCCCCCGGGTCGTCATCCCTGCCGCATGCACGCAGGACTGTCGGATCGAGCGAGGGCACGCCCAACTCGATCGTGCCGATCGGGTAGTGTCGAAGCACTTCGACCCTCGCGGTCTCCTCGAAGTCGCCCGGATACGAGGAGAAGGTGACGCAGCTTCGCGCCGGCGCCGCTCGGATGCAGTCCAGATAACGGGTAAATTCGGCCATTCTCAAGCATGCGAAGCTGCCACCGAAGAAGCAGAGTTCGACCGGCCCAGTTTGCTCCGAGAGATCCCGCTCGATTTGCTCCGGTGCGATCTCGAACGCGCTAAAACGGCCGGCGTCCGCCGTGATCGCCTGCTGATCGCAGTAGATGCAGCGGCGGGTGCAGCCCAGAAAAGGGGTGAAGTAGGCGAGGCGCTTCATCGCGAGCCTCAAAAGGAATCCTTCGTATCCGCAAATTCGTGCCAGACGACGGCCCAGGCGAAGAGATCGGCCTCCGTCTCGAAACGGCTCAGCGAATGAAAGGTTCGGCTCCAGAACGCCTCGCCGTCCGTGTGCGATATCAGATGGTAAAGCTCGTGGAAGAGCGCGAAGCGCTGCCAGACCGTCGGCAGGGACGAGTTGACGCAGAGGCGGATCCTTTCGCCGCGTACGATCTGAAAACCCCACACCGAATCAGGAAGGCCGACTTGCCGAATCTCGACCTCCTTACCGCTCAACTCCTCCGCACGGACCTCGATATCGAAGTTCCGCAGTCCGCGCCATGGGGATGCGTCGCGGTCCGCCCACTCCGGAATCTGCTCCGGCGGGGCGGGAAAATCGAAGCCGCCGCCGTCCTCGCCTGCAAAAACACTCATGGCGGTGTTTTCGTCGAACCCCCGACGGACTAGGCTTCCTTCTTCGGTTTCGCCGCCTTTGCGGAACCCCTGCCGCGTTTTGTCGCGTCGTCGCTGTCCCAGTCGTCAAGCACGGCGTTCACCACGCGCTCGACACGATGGAGCTCCTCCTCGGTCAGCTTTCGTTTGCGGAACCAGATATCGACCTCGCCGGAGGTGAGCAATTCCTCGAGCTGCATGCGCGGCGCCTTGCCCGGGATGTCGTCTACGATGTCCGTGATCGAGGCCTGCAAGGCCTCGGAGAGGCGATGCAACAGCTTCATCGACGGCATACGGCGGTTGCTCTCCAGGGCCTGAATGTAGATCCGGCTGACCCCGACCTTATCGGCGAGGCTCTGCTGGGTCAGACTCATATTCTTGCGCAGCGCGC
>DAIRUD010000476.1:0-1742 GCA_036803565.1 Synergistaceae bacterium
CTGCGCGTGCGCGACCTCATGGGCCGGGGGGACGATTTGCCGATCACCGAAATCGGCCGGACTGTGCGGGACGCCCTCTTCGACATTACGAGCAAGGGTTATGGCGCGACGATGGTCGTGGATCAGACGGGCTGTCTGGCGGGCATCTTCACCGATGGCGATCTGCGGCGGCTGCTGGAGTGCCGTGGTGTCGGCGCGCTGGACCTCCCCGTGGAGGAGGGGATGACGAAAAACCCCCGCGTCGTCGCGCCGGGACGCCTGGCGTCGGAGGCGACGCGTATCATGGAGGAGTTGGAGATCTCCGTCCTGATCGTCCTGGAGGACCAGCGTCCCGTCGGCATCATTCACCTGCACGAAATTCTCAAGGCGGGCCTCTGAGGTCAAATGATCAAACATTTCGTGCCCGCAACGCCGTACAGTATCGGTAACGAGTGATGGGTCTCCCGATTCTTCCTCTCTTCGGACCGCTGATGACGCTGGCTTGGCCCTTCGTGCGCAAGCGTCTCGAGCGGGGGCACGAGGTCGGGTTGGGCGAGCGTCTGGGCTGTTACTCCGCGGAGAAGCGCGCTGCATTGGGAGGAAATCGCAACCTCTGGCTTCATGCCGTGTCGGTCGGCGAGGTCCAGGCGGCGAGCGCCTTCGTCGACGCGATGTCCATCGCGCCGCGGGGCTGCGACGTCGTGCTCTCCACCGTCACCGTCACCGGCGCGCGCAACGCGTCGCTCCTGATCGGAGGCGATGTCTTTGCCCCGTCTGCGCATGTCTATGCCCCTTGGGACGTGCCGGCGATCGTGCGCAGGGCGTGCGATGCAATCCGCCCCGCCGCCTATGCGACGATCGAGACGGAAATTTGGCCGAATATTTTGCTGGAACTGCGGCGACGGGGTGTACCGCGGTTTCTGCTCAACGCACGCGTCTCGGACCGCACGTGGAAAAAGCGCGGCGTTGGGCGCAGCGTGCTTGGCGAGATGTACCGCCTCTTCGACGCGATCTATGCGCGCAGCGACGCCGATGCGGAGCGATTGACGACACTTGGTGCGAACGCCGCCAACGTCTTCGTCGCCGGGGACTTCAAGATCGATGCAATCCTCAAGCGGCGAGACGAAGCCTCGTCGCAGGCGGAAGCCCTCGGCGCCCTGCTCACGGGCGGAGGGGAGCGGACGATCTTCGTCGCAGGGAGCACGCATGAGGGCGAGGACGAGATGCTGCTGGACGCCTTCGCGGAAGTCGAGGGTGAAAATATTCTGACGATTGCCCCGCGGCATCCGGAGCGTGCGCCGGAGGTTGCGGCACTGGCCGCGGATCGCGGCTTCGACGCGATTTTGCTCTCGGAGCTGAGGCAAAGTGAAGCCTCCGGTTATTCGAACGTGGTTGTCGTGGACGAGATCGGCGTGCTCTACGGGCTTTACGGCGTCGCAGCATCCTCCTTCATCGGCGGAAGCCTCGTGCCGAGGGGCGGGCAGAACATCCTCGAGCCGGCGAGCTGGGGGATTCCGGTCCTGCACGGTCCGTATATGGACGACTTCGCCGAGGCTACGGCCGAGCTCGACGCGTCGCAGGCCGCCTTCGAAGTCCGGACGGCGGAGGATGTCGCCGCACACTGGCGCAGGGCGGCCGAGCCGGTTGCCCTGGCGGAGCCCGTCGATCTGGCGCGAATCGCCTACTTCTCGCGAAATGTGGGCGCCGCCAGGAGGGCTTGGCGGGATATGGGCCGTTTTCTTCTCTGAGGCACTGAGAGGCGT
>DAIRUD010000477.1:0-1733 GCA_036803565.1 Synergistaceae bacterium
GCTTTTTCCAAAGGCGGGGAACTCTTCTGCGACGTCGCCATGCTGGCGTCGGGAATTTCCCGGAAGGAGTGCGCCCGGCTCGGGTTGCAGCCGGTCTCCTTCATCCACACCGCGGAGGCCGCCGCCCGCGCGGAGGCCGGAAAGATCACGCGGGCGATGGCCGCCGTCGACATGGCGGTGGAGCGCGGGATACGCCTCTTTGCCTTCGGCAACGCCCCGACCGCCCTTTTCCGCTTGCTGGAGCACTGCGAGCGGGGGACGGCGGCCGACTTCGTCTGCGGCATGCCCGTGGGCTTCGTGGGGGCGGCCGACAGCAAAGCGGATCTTGCCGCATCGGGCCTGCCCGCGATCTGGCTGCGCGGGCCGCGCGGCGGTTCGGGGCTCTGCGCCGCCTGCGTCAACGCGCTCCTGCGGATGGCCTGACGATGGCGGAGGCGCGGAAGCGGGCAATCCTTCTGGTCGCGTTCGGCAGCAGCCTTCCCGAGGGGGAGGCCGCCATCGCGGATATGCGAGCCGCCGTCGCGCGCGCGTTTCCCACGGTCGAGGTGCGGACGGCCTACACGTCTCGTTTTATCGTCCGCAAGCTCGTCCGGGAGGGGCGGCGGGATGTCGCGGAGCCGCTCTCCGCGCTGGCACGCTTGGCGACGGAGGGTTTCCCGGAGGTCGCCGTTCTCTCCGCGCATATCATTCCGGGTGCCGAGTACCGCGATCTCGAGGCCGTCGTGGACGGTTTCCGCCTCATGTCGCAACGCGGTGCGAAGGCGGGCTTCCGGTCGGTCGGCCTCACTCCGCCGCTTTTGTCCGACGCGGGGGATTTCGACCGCCTCGCGGCGGCGCTTGCCGCACGGTACGCCCGCGAGGCGGAGGACGGCGCGGTGGTGTTCGTCGGGCACGGTTCGCACCACTTCGCGGACGCGGCCTACGCCGCGTTGCAGATGGCGCTCCGGCGCGTCTCGCCGCATTTTTTGGTCGGCGCGATCGAGGGTTCGCCCTCTCTCGAGGACGTGCTTGTAAATTTAAAGAGGACGGGGCGGAAGCGCGTAACGCTGGTTCCGGCCATGTTGGTCGCCGGGGATCACGCTCGCAACGATATCGCGGGGGACGGCGACGCATCCTGGCGGTCGGCGATTGCGGCGGAGGGTTGCGAGGTCGCGCCGATTCTGCGCGGACTCGGCAGCGAGCCGTTCGTTCAGCAATGGCTGACGGAGCGAGCGCGCAGGCTCTGGGACGAAATGGATGCCGCGGCGCACTGTTGCGCCTGAGCGGCCGCCCGTATGTACGGAATTTCGGGGGCATATGCGGACATCGTTGCGGATATAGCCCATTTCCGTAAGGGTTATCCACAAAATTGTCCACATATTGCGTATAACTTTTGTAACGATATTGGAGTTCGGTGATTCATGAAGACGACGATGCGAAAAACTGGGCGGGCGTATTTCTGTGTGACGGTGTTGTTGGCCGTTGCAGCGCTGTGTTCGCCGTTCGCTCCGCCCGCCTGCGGCGCGCCGATCCGGATTCTCGACGACCTCGGCGTGGAAACCCTTTTGGACGCTCCGGCGAAGCGCGTGGTATCGCTGTATGCGGGGCACACCGAAAACCTGATCGCCATCGGCGCGCGGGAGGCGCTCGTCGCGGCGAGCCAGGCCGACGACCGGGACGTGGTCGCCGCCCTGCCCCGGCTCGGGGCCAAGCCGGGGGTCGAGCAGATCGTCGCGCTCAAGCCCGATCTCGTG
>DAIRUD010000478.1:0-1727 GCA_036803565.1 Synergistaceae bacterium
TCGCGCAGCGAAAATCGATTTGCGGATCGAGGGCCGGGGGGGGATGCAAACCCCCTGGTGTTAAGGGGTATCCGCGTCGGTGTCGATGGTGGTGATATCGATCTCGGGCAGGTCGAGCAGGAATTCGTACGGTTCGTTGGCTCGGCGCATGTTCTCGATCGCTTCTTCATAGGCGCGGTTGGCCAGCTCGAGTTCGCCCGCGATGCGGCCGGCTCTGTAGGCCAATAGCAGATTGACCGCGGCGATTGCCAGAAAAAGCGCGACCCAAATAAGCGTCCGTTGTTTTTCCGTCATCGCGATCCCTCCCGCCCTAAGCGCACGACAAATCGTCAACCCGTACCGACGGTTGTATTGTAGCCGACGGGGCGGGGATGCGGTTTCCGATTATGCGGAAGTTTCGGCGCGGGGGACGCCCGCCTTGGCGTCAGGGGCGGTCCGTCACGGATAATTTCGGCGTCCCGTCGGCGACGGACAGCTCCAGGAGCGGGCGGTAATCGGACACGGCCTTGGCCTGCGGCTCGGCGGCGGAGATGAAGACGCCGACGCCGACGACCGAAGCGCCGAATTCCCGCGCCATCAACAGCATACCGGCCGCCGTGCTGCCGCCCCGCATGAAATCGTCCACGACCAGCACCTCGCTGGACGCGTTGAGGAAGCGCGTACCGAGATACATGGTGCGGACGTCGCCGCTGCCCGTCGGGTAGTGCACGCCGACGGCCGGACCGTCGCTGGGGCGGTTGCGGAAGCGGCAGACGGCGAGGGGGACGCCGAGCGCGTAGGCGGTGAAGAAGGCCACCGGAATGCCCTTTACCTCGGAGGTCATGACGACCGTGGGTTTTTTTTCGTCGAACAGCGAAGCCATGGTGAAGCCCAGAAAGGACGCCCAATCCGGTTCGAAGAGGAGGTCCGTGTAATAGACCAGCCCGCCCGGCAACATGCGTTCCGGGACGGACAGGATTCCGGCCAACGTCTGGAGGCGTTCGCGCCGCTTTTCCGCGGCGGGGGCGGGCAGGAAATAAGCGCCGCCGCTGCGTCCGCGGTCCGTAAAGATGCCGCCGACGCCCTCGAATCCGAGCGCTTCCGAGATGATCTCGATGTCGTCGCTGATCAGCGTCTTGGAAACGCCGAAGCCGGAGGCGGTCTCCGTGAGCGACAGCGGCTTCGATGGATGCAGCAGCAGCCTCGAAGCGATGCGAATCAGCCGTTCGGTTCTCTTTCCCCTCATCACGCGATCACTCCAGGATTAACGTCTTCTGCAGCCATGGAAAGCGTGCCGTTGCGCGTAAGGCGCGGTGTGCGGCCTCGATGCCGTCTCCGCCGCATACGGGGCGCGCGTCGAACAGCGCGACGGCGGCGGAGCCGCTGCCGCAAAGCCCCCAGGCCAGCGCGCCCGCACCCTCGAAGCAGCGATAGAGGGCGTCGTAATCGGCAGCGTGTTCCGGCATGCAGGCGGCGAAGTCGTTGGGCAGAGGGCCGCTCCGCTCGCCCTCGCGCAGCGAATCCAGCAAAGCCGCGCCCTCGTCCTCCGTACCGTCCCCGTCCGGGGTCGGCAATTCGCCGGATAGGCGCAGGGCGTCGAGGCGTGCGTAGGCATGGCGCGTGCCGCTTCTCCATTGCGGAAAACAGAGGAGCGCGCACGTGGCGGGCGACGGTCCGGCATCCGCGAGGATTTCTCCGATCCCGCCGGCGCGGGCGACGGAAAAGGGGGAGAAAAGAAAGGCCACGTC
>DAIRUD010000479.1:0-1725 GCA_036803565.1 Synergistaceae bacterium
TCGCCGGTGCCGTACGGGCGCTTGTTGGGAGTGCGGCGCGATCCGGCGTTCGATTGGTCGCGCGTCGTCGTGTTGACCGCCGATGGGCTTCCGGCCGGAAATTTCGTCCATATCACGCGGGACGAATTTCCCATTCTCGCCGAGGAAGCCGTGCATTACACGGGACAACCGGTCGCCTTGATCGCCGCCCCCGACGAAAGCACGCTGCAGGCGGCGCTCGCCGCGCTTGCCGTGGATGTGGAGCCGTTGAACCCCGTCCTCACAATCGACGAATCCCTGGCGGGAAGCACCGTGATCTGGGGGACCGACAATGTCGTGGATGCCTACCGGGTTCGCTGCGGGGACATGGAGCGGGGGTTCGCCGAGGCGGATGCGATCGTCGAGGGGACGTACGAGACGGGACTGCAGGAGCAGATGTACCTCGAAACGCAGGCGATGGCGGCGATTCCGATGCCGGACGGAACGATGGAGGTCACGGGGTCGATCCAGTGTCCGTACTACGTGCTCGGCGCGGTCGCGACGGCGCTGGGCGTGGAGCCGTCACGGGTGCGCATTCGGCAGACCGAGGTCGGGGGGGGCTTCGGCGGGAAGGAGGACTATCCGTCCATCCTCGGTGTCCACGCCGCCCTGCTCGCGCAGAAGTGCGGGTGCCCGGTGGCGATGATTTACGACCGCAAGGAGGACCTTCTCGTGTCGCCGAAACGGCATCCCTCCCGCGTGCGGCACAGGACGGGCGTCAAGCGCGACGGCACGATCACGGCGATGGAGATCGACATCGTTCTCGACGCCGGCGCCTACACGACGCTGACGATGGTGATTTTACAGCGGTCCGTTCTGCATGCGACAGGCACATATTATGTGCCGAACGCATACGTCTCCGGGCGAGCGGTGGCGACGAACACGCCGCCGACGGGGGCGTTTCGCGGTTTCGGCGCGCCGCAGTCCATCTTCGCCGTCGAACGCCAAATGGATCGCATTGCCGAGGTGCTGGGCATGGACCCTCTCGACCTGCGGTTGAAAAATATCATCAAGAACGGCATGCCCTTCCCTTACAAACAGGTCTTGCAGAGCGGTGCCAGCGCCCAGGAGGTTCTGGAGCGGGCGGCCGAGCTGTCCGGCTATCGCGCGAAACGGGCGCGCTATGCGGCGGAGGCGAAAGCGGCGATCGCGCGCGGCGAAAAGACCGTGCGCGGCATCGGCATCTCCGTCGCGCTGCACGGCGGCGGTTTCACGGGAGCGGCGGAGGACACGATGGGGACGACGGTGCGGGTGGTCTATCGCGACGGTATCTTTTACCTGTATACCTCCGCGGTGGACATGGGGCAGGGCTCTTCGACCGTCCTGCCGCAGATCGCCGCGGAAACCCTCGGGGTGGATGTCGCAAAGGTGCGGCACCCGCTTCCCGACACGTACGAGTGCCCCAACAGCGGCCCGACGGTGGCGTCGCGCAGCACCATGTTTATTTGTAGGGTGTTGCCCGCCGCCTGAGAGGAAATCGTGGAGGAGCTGCGGGCATTCCTCGCATCGCGCGAGGGGATTGCCGCCGCGTCGGTTGTCCATGAAAACGGCGTCTTCCTGGTCGGGGGGCGAAGGGTCGATATCATGGCCGCAGCGGAAGCATATGTCAAGGAATGCGGGGCGCTGGACGTGACGCGAAAACACGAGCACCGGGGGAAAAGCGCGTGGGATCCGGAGAAGTTCGAGGGGGACGCGTATAAAGGTTTC
>DAIRUD010000480.1:0-1724 GCA_036803565.1 Synergistaceae bacterium
GCGCCCGCCCCGGCCGCCCATGGCGGCAATGTAGGTGTCGCCGGGTTCGACGAGGTCGGCCAGGCCCTCCCCCGTATCCGCGTCGTAGACGAGCGTACCGCAGGGAACGGGCAGGAGCAGCGTTTCGCCCGCCCGTCCGTTCCGGGCGTTGCCCTGTCCGTGTCCGCCGTTCTCGGCGGCGAAACGCCGGCGGCGCTCGAAGTCCGCGAGCGTTTGCAGCCTCGTCGTCGCCTCGAGGACGACGTTGCCGCCCTTGCCGCCGTTGCCGCCGTCGGGGCCTCCGTTGGGCAGGAACTTTTCCCTGCGGAAGCTCATGCAGCCGTTGCCGCCCCGCCCGCCGGTCACGGATATGGTCAGTTCATCGACGAATTTCATCTTTTGCGTATACTCTCCCCCACCGCGCGGGTGTTGTGCAATGCGACCTCATGTGCGCATAGAACAAAGGGAGCCGGGTATGCCCAGGCCCCCTGCTTCGTAGCGTATTGTCCGCGCGAGCGCTCAGGCGAGCTCTGCGGGTACGACCGTCACGAACTTCCGATTCGCCTTCGTGAGGAAGGAGACCGTTCCGTCCGAAAGGGCGAAGAGCGTGTCGTCCTTGCCGCGCCCGACGTTGCGTCCCGGGTGGAACTTCGTGCCGCGCTGGCGGACGATGATGGTGCCCGCGCTGACGATCTGGCCGTCGCTGCGCTTGATGCCGAGGTACTGGGGGTTGCTGTCGCGCCCGTTGGAGCTGCTCCCCTGTCCCTTCTTATGTGCGAAAAACTGGATGTCGAAAAGCCTGGTCATCGTATATCGTCCTCCTCGTAAAGCTCTCTGACCGTTACATATTCCGGATAGGTTGCCGCCACTCCTTGCAGCGAGAGGCATACCGTGCGGGCGATGCACTCCGCCCGCTCCCCGCCGCCGCTCCAAACCAGGGAAATCGACGGAACGCCGGGATCGCTGTCCTCTCGAACGCCTTCCAGCGCCAGTACATCCTGCAAGCCGACTGCGAGCGCCTGCATCAAAGTGGATATTGCGGCGCAGACGATATCGCCGCCGTGCTCTCCCCAGCCCGCATGTCCCGTGGCGGTAAGGGCGAATAGGCCGTTGCGGTTCCGTTTCGCGGTGATTTCGATCATATCGCCGACCGTCGGCCACCGCGACCGGTCATCAGGCCCGGATCGACTCGACGGCGAGGTCCGTGTACTGCTGCCTGTGGCCGCGGAATCTGCGGTAGTTCTTCTTCCTTCTGTACTTGAAGACGATCACCTTGTCCTCTTTGCCATGCCCCAGAACCTTCGCCGAGACGCTCGCGCCCTCCACATAAGGGGTTCCGATGACTGCCCCGTCGTCCTTGCCCACGAGGACCACCTTGTCCAGGCTGATCGCCTCGCCGACAGGCGTATCGCACTTCTCGACGCGGATCCGCATTCCTTCGGTCACGCGGTACTGTTTACCGCCCGCTTCCACCACTGCATACATTCAGATATTTCCTCCTCTCGCCGCTGCGAGGTAGCTTTCGCGTTTGAGACCTCCAGCATGCGCTTTTGAAAAGCCAAATCATTTTACGTCGCAAAGCGATTCCAGTCAACATGCGGCGGCGATTTCCGTCCGACCGTTCGCCCCGGTCGCGTCGAGCATAAGAATTATGAATATATGAGTATTAGAGCATTTTTACTGTGTGGGGCTCCGTCCCTCCCTCGCCAGGGGCTACAATCCCCTGCACCCCTGCACCCCTGCAC
>DAIRUD010000481.1:0-1720 GCA_036803565.1 Synergistaceae bacterium
TGGAATGATCACGGGAATCAATACTCGTGCCGGGGTGGCGGATCGGCAAAGATTACGGCGAGTGCTACGATCTGCGAACAGGGCCGGGGGCCCCGCGCGGTGCGGTTTCGAAATCGAAACACCGTGCGAAAAACACCGCACATCCCCAAAGATCCCCTGTTTCTTGTTGATTTTTCACAAAATTCATCTATATTGAATGAATCATCATTTGTTTTTTGGCGACAAACGATCCAAAGCGATGCGTTTCCACTTTCCAGCCGTTCGCGGCGAAAGGGAAATGCGCCGTTATGCCGATGGGAGGGAAAGGTATGCCGGTGAGGATGCGCGACGACATGCAGCAGGCGTTCGAGAGGGAGCGCGAGCGGCTCCAGGAGAAGCTCGACGTGGGCCGGGAGATTCTCTACCTGACGCGCGAGGAGTGCGTCAGGGCCGGGCCCGCGATCGACGAGATCCTCGGCATCGTGCGCGAAACGTTGATCGCGCACGGCCGGAAGGAGTACGAGATGCCCGCCAAGATCGGCATCCACCCCTTTGTCGAGGTCTTCTACCACGCCATGCCCGCCTACGTACCCAGCCGCCTGGCCTGCGGCTGCAAGTGGATCGAATGCTATCCGCAGAACCCCAAGAAGTACGGAATGCCGCAGACGACGGGCCTCTTGATCATGAACGAGACCATGTGCGGCGCGCCCGTCGCCGTCATGGACTGCACCTGGATCACGGCCATGCGCACGCCCGCCGTGACGGTCATCGCCGCCGCCGCGCTGCACCCGGACGCCGAGACGTTCGGCATGTTCGGCTGCGGCGTGCAGGGCGTGGAGCACGTCCGCTTCGCCCCCAAGGTCCTGAAAAAGCTGAAGCGGATCTATGTCTACGACGTCGACCCGGCGCGGAGCGCGGCGCTCGTCGCCGAACTGCGCGACGAGGTGCCGGTGGAGATCGTCGCCGGGACGTCCTTCGAGCAGGTGGCGAAGGACTCCCAGGTCTTGAGCTCGGCCACGCTGATCGTGCAGGAGCCGATCGCCGCGGTCAAGGACGCCTGGGTCTCCGCCGGACAGACGATCCTGCCCTGCGACCTGAATACCTTCTGGGACCCGGCGACCCAGCGCCGCGCGGACAAGTACATCGTCGACAGCGCCGACGAACACGAACTCTTCGCCGGGATGGGCTACTTCCCCGACGGCCTGCCCAAGATCCGCGCCGAGACCGGCGAGGTCGTGGCGGGGCTCAAACCCGGCCGCGAGCGGAAGGACGAGCTGATCGTCTGCAGCAACATCGGCATGGCCGTCTTCGACGTGGCGCTCGGCCAGGCCGTCATGCACCGCGCCCTGGAGATGGGCCTGGGCGTCAAGCTGCCGCTGTAGGAAACGCGCGGGGCCGCTCCGGCAAAGAGCGACCCCGCCTGCCTTTCGACGATACGCCGCCGGGGCGCCGATCTCAGGATTCCACGGCTTTACGCGTTTCGCAGAGCGCCAGGATCAGGTCGTTGACGTTCGTCCCGGTGGGGCCGGTCACGACGAGGGCATCGGCGGCGCGCAGCGCCGTCCAGGAATCGTTGTCGTCCAACGCCCGCAGCGGGTCGACACCGGCGGCGGCGATGATGTTCCACGTGTCGCCGCCAACGACGCCCCCGGCTGCATTCGTGGGACCGTCCGTCCCGTCGGAACCGGCGGAGAGGAGCGTCGCGCCGAATACGCCGCGCAGTCCTTCCGCCGCGGCCAGC
>DAIRUD010000482.1:0-1717 GCA_036803565.1 Synergistaceae bacterium
CAGCCGCCGCGATGGCGATCAGGAAGATGACGAAGATTCCGACGATGCGGATTTTGTCGTATTCATCCCGAACGAGGTACGTTACGGGATCGTAGCTTGAGCAGAAGGCGATTTGCCATGTTTTGCCGGTGTCGCCGATGTGCACGTCGTTTGCGGCGAAGATCGATCGCGTATCGGCGTCGTATTCGTCACCCATGATGCCACTCCGCTCCGGCCTGACTTCGAGCAATATCCTCACTTCGCTCACTGCGCGTCCGTCCGCCTCGGCCGGCAAAACCGGCGTGTCGTCGTGCGTCAGGAGGAGCGGGGCGGTATAGTAGGCCCCCCGCAGATCGTCACATATCTCGTCGACATCGCGCAACGACAGTTCCATCCATGCCAAACCCTCCCTGTCGAACGCGATACTGATCTCGGCGGCCATCAGCGGCTTGGGCGGCGGTATCGTCGCGTAAAGGCTGCCGTAGGGGCTGGGGTTCAGCATCGCGCCCAGCATGTGCCCGATGTAGCGGTCGAGCTCGTTCGAGGGCCTTTCGTAGGCGTCCGAGATCCACTGCGCCGCATCGCCGCGCTGGCGGAACAGGTCACGCGACACGACAACGCCCTCGTTCGTCCGTTCGGCGGTGCCGTACACGTTTCCGACCGCGTAGGCGGCGGAGAGCACGTCCTCGCCCTCCTCGAACAGGGCGATGGCCAGTCGGTCCGCCGCCTCCCTGTCATCCGATACGGTGAGCAGGTCGTTCGCGAAATCGTCCAGCACGATGAAGCGCGCGTCGAAGAACGCCTCGATCTGGCGGGCGGCCTCTAACGATACGGTCCGCAGGCGCGCAAGCTCCGCATTCACCGCCCGTTCAGTTGCGCGTCGCCTAGAGTCGTCCACGGCGTAGAGGAAAAGCGCCGTCGCCAGGATGGCAGCGACGGCTACGAGCGCATAACGCCGTTGGGCAGTTGTCTTTGCGTTTCGCTCCCAGGGGTTGCGGGGGTATTGGGGGTTCTTGGAATTTGTGGAGGCGCCTGGAAATGGCATCGGTTTCTCTCAACTCCGCTTCGTTTTTTCTTCCTGTCGGCGATATTATGCCAGCAGTGGGGCGTAAAGGCAAAACCCGATTGCAAAGAGGAGGGGAGGAAGAATGTTCCTGCGGCTCCGCCATTTGCGAAAACTCCATTATCATCTATAATCCCACAGTGAAGAGCGCTTCATCGCACCCGACGTTTTCAACAGCATTGCACCGAATCGCATAGACGTTTCGCAATCCAAGGACCATGAGGAGGTAACAGGTAACATGGCAGGAAAGAAATACATCTACGACTTTGGCGAGGGTGACGCCAGCATGAAGATGCTCCTCGGCGGAAAGGGCGCGAACCTGGCTCAGATGAGCAAGATCGGCCTGCCCGTGCCGCCGGGCTTCATCATCACCACAGAGGCCTGCAAGGCCTATTGGACCGAGGGACAGGGCCTGCTCGACCAGATCTGGCCGGATGTCCGGGCCGCGATCGCCCGCGTGGAGACCACCACGGGCAAGAAGTTCGGCGGTTCCGAAAAGCCATTGCTTGTCTCCGTGCGCTCCGGTGCGCCTGTCTCCATGCCGGGTATGATGGACACCATCCTTAACCTCGGGCTCAACGACGAGACCGTCGAGGTCCTGGCCCGCGTCTCCGGCGACGCCCGCTTCGCCTACGACAGCTATCGCCGCTTCATCCAGATGTTCTCCGACGTCGT
>DAIRUD010000483.1:0-1713 GCA_036803565.1 Synergistaceae bacterium
TCGGTCGTGTGCCGGCGCCGGTTCCGATCTGTCTATTTCAGGTAACCCTTTTCCTTGTAGTACTTCTCCGCGCCGGGGTGCAGCGGCACGCCGCCCAGATACTTGGGATCGCAGGCCTCGCTCGGCTCGAAGGGCGTGAAGGCCTGGTGCCCCTTGACCAGCGCGTCCTTGTTCTCGCAGACCGCGCGGGTGATCCGATAGGCGAGGTCGTCGTCCATCTCGTCGATGACCGAGAGCGTCGTGCGGTAGCCCGGCAGGATCAGCTCGGCGTCCTGCCCCTTGAAGCTCTCCTTGGGCAGCGGCGTCGGAATGTATCCCCACTGCTCCATGTTTTTCAGCGCCTGGTCGGAGACGGTGATCAGGTCGATCTTGCCGGTGACCGCCAGCTCGGTGAAGGTCGGGTGCCCGATGGAGAGCGACTGGATGAAGACGTCGCAGCGGCCGTCCTTGATGGCGTTGGTGATGGCCTCGAAGTCGGTGTGCTCCACGCTGCCGCCCCACTTCTTGACGTCGTCGTAGGAGAAGCCCACCGCCTCCAGCACGTGCGCCGCCGAGGCCTCGCCGGTCGTGCCGCGCTGCACGGTCATGAGGCGGATCTTCTTCTGCTCCTTCACGACCTCCTCCAGGGAGGTGATGCCGCTGCCCCGGCGGACCGCGATGCCGACGTAGAACTGGTCCATGCCGCCCACCAGCGTACGGAAATTCTGGATCGGCTTGTCGAAGAGCACCTCGCCCTTCCACGCCCAGAGGTTGTTGTTGTCCATGGTCAGCGCGATGTTCATCTTCTTCTCGCCGAACAGCTTCAGGTTGCCGATGCCGCCCGCGATCGGCGAGGCGTCGATCTGGATGTCGGGATAGGTCTTCTTCACAACGTCGGCGATGCAGGCCGCGATCACGTACCAGGTACTGCCCACGCGGTTGGAGCCGATCTTGAGATCCATCTGCGCGGCGTGCGCCACGCTGCCGCCGACCGTCGCGGCGAAAAGAAACGCCGCCAGCAGGAACACCGCGCCCATCATCGTCACTTTGCCTCTTCTCATCGTACAAAACCTCCCTCGAATTATGGTGCTCTGGAATCGTGTTTCTCCGCGCGCCGGGAGCCCGGGCGCGTACCGTCCATTATAGCCCCTGCCCGGTTCCTTCCGTACGCTTCTCCGCACCGCCGCGAAAGGTCTTGACGACGCAGTAGGGGTCGCCGTCCAGCAGGTTGCTTTCGCAGACGCAGCGGCACTGCGGATCGTACGTCTCGTACTTCGCCGTGTCGATCTGGCAGTAGATCCGCGCCCACTTCTCGAAGCCCGGATAGCGCGTCATCCACGCATGGGCGAAGGGACAGAAGTGCACCTTCGACCAGGTCAGCTCCGGCGTCGACTCCATCCGCTCGCGCTCCCAGCCCTCGCTCGGCAGGTCGCCCGCGTAGCGGTAGTTGTCCAGCGTCGGCTCCATCCCCTTCTCCACGACGCCCGCGCGCGCGATCTCGCCCGTCTCGACGCCGTAATCGCGCATGACGTCCTGCAGAAAGCGCTCCGCTTTCTCCTCCCCCAACTCCCGGATCAGGTGCTGCGTCACCCAATAATAGAAGCGCGCCAGCCGATCCGCCATGATCAGGACGTTGCGCTTCCCCTCGCTATGCTCCTCCGCCACGGCCACCCCTCCCGCTTCCTCGATTTTGCGCCGCCTCGCGGCGAATATAAAGACAAAGGCTCGACTCAG
>DAIRUD010000484.1:0-1707 GCA_036803565.1 Synergistaceae bacterium
CCCCCAAAGCTCCTCGCCGCCGTCCTCCGGTGGGAACTCCGCTGCCGCCGCTCCGCGCATCGTCCCGACGCGGGTCAGGGATATCCCCGCGTCGGCGCACGCACGCGTCGCGGCGGGCAGATCCGTCTCCGGCAGAATCGCCATCATGCTCCCGGAGGCGACGAGCCGAAGCGGGTCGAAACCGAGCGCCTCGGCGGCACGGCGGGTATAGGGATGAACGGGAACGGCGGTCCGGTCGATCTCCGCCGAGAGGTGCGCCAATCTGCAGATCTCCCCCAGGCCGCCCCAGAAACCGCCCTCCGTGGGATCGTGCATAAAGCGGGCGAACGCGCGCAACAGGCGCGACTCCGGCAACACCGACGTGTCGTCCAACCAGGCGGCGACCTCCGCGACCTCTGTCGTCGACAGGACGTCCGCCAGCAGGTCCGGGCGGTCCGAGGCGAGGATGGACATCCCCTCGATGCCGATATGTTTCGAAACGCAGATCGCGTCCCCGGCGCGGATATCCGTCGCGCGGAACACGCGGTCGGCCGTACCGACGAGCGCGGCGTTGAGCACCGGGTGCGCGTACCGCTCGTTGAACTCGGTGTGCCCACCGACGACGGCGATGCCGTCGTGCAGACATTCCTCGTGAATTTCCGCCATCACCGAGGAGACGGCCGCCTCCCCCATATCCGGGGGGAAAATCAGCGTCGCCACGAGGAAGGCCGGCTCCCCGCCCTTGGACGCGATATCGTTGACGTTCACCCGTACGAGCAGACGCCCCGCGCCCTTGGCGGCGCCGACGATCGGATCGGAGGCGAAGACCATCAGCTTCCCCTGCGGCCACTCGATCACCGCGGCGTCCTCCCCCACGGCGGGCCCGACCAACACCTCCGAACGCGGCGCGCCCCGATGGGCGAAGACCGTACGCGCCAGCGCGTCCGGCGAAAGTTTACCCGAAAACCACTCGGCGTTTTTTCGATTGTCCGCGTGCATGTTCCGTTCCCTCTTCCTTCACAAATCGGCTGCCGCTCTCCGCATGCTGTAAGCACACCCGCAGTAACGCTGCCGATAGAGTCCCCAATCGCGGCTTCTCCGCACCGAGAGCGGGAAACCACCGTTTTTGCGCCAGACCCGCTCGACCCAGGCGAGGCCCGCTTCCTCCGCGACGCGCGCACCGATGTCGTTGAGCAGGGCGGGGGGTTTGTGCGGACTGATCGTCAGCGTCGTACAGAGATGGGTACAACCGATCTCCAAAGCCCGCGCGGCCGCCGCCTGCAGTTGCAGGCGAAAGCAGACCGCACACCGCGCGCCGCCCTCGGGCTCCTCGGCGAGCATTCGCGTACCGCCGATCCACTCGTCCGGAGCATAGGGTGCGACAAGAAGCGCCTCCCCCAGATGCCCGGCGAGCAGAAGCGCGGCCTCGCGCCGACGCTCCCACTCCGCCTCCGGGTGGATATTGCTCCCGTAAAAAAAGCCGGTCACCGCATACCCCTCCTCCGCCAGGGCGGGCCAGGGGACCGTCCCGTCCGGCGCACAACAGACGTGCAGGAGGAGGCGCGGCATCCGTTCTCGTCCCCTTTATCCCTCGTCCGCGGTTTTCGCCGCCTGCGCATCCGCGGCGGTCTCCCCGGCGACGTCCCCCGGCGGCGCGGTTTCGTCCTCCCGTTCGGCACCGCGCCGCGCGCGGGCGGGATAAACCGTCTCCACCCCTTCCGGGAGCGG
>DAIRUD010000485.1:0-1706 GCA_036803565.1 Synergistaceae bacterium
GGTTTCAGTATCCCGCGGCGGTTTTTATCTGGCTGGCGAAAGCTGTGCTCAAAACGTCATTTCTTCCCGCCCCTCCAGGGTCGTGACCCAGCCGCGCGACGCGGTGAACTTCAGCGCCCGCATGTTCTCGTCGTCCTTGCCGCCGGGGAAGTACTCGCGGTAAACGTCGTTCCAGGCCTCGTCGCGGGAAGCCGCGTCCGATAGGACGGCGACCGTTCCCCAGAGGCGCAGCTCGACGTAATCTTGATCGTCCTCCATCTCCGTCGCGTAGATCATGCAGGCAGGATTCCGCTCCAGCTCCTTCGTCTTCGGCGCGTCCGCGCCGCTGACCATCCAGATCGTCCCCAACCCCTCCGACTTTACCGCGGAAATCGCCCGCACGTCGGGCAGCCCGTCCGCCGTCAGCGTCGCCAGGTAGATCGTCTCCATCGGCCGCAACAGCCGTTCCGCCTTTTCTTTCGCACCCAAATTCGAACACCTCCATCGGCATCAGTGCGCCCGCTTTCTCGCGCACCGTCTTCGGGCAATTGCGATCGCAGCAATCACTAGGAAAGGTTCATTTTAAACAGGTTGAGGATGTTGTTCTGCATCAGGTTGGCCTGCGCCAACACCATATTGTTGGTCTGCGCCAGCAGATTGTTCTTGGTGAAGGCAATCATCTCTTTGGCCATGTCGGCATCGGTGATGCGGGATTTCGCCTCCGTGAGGCGCAAAGACTGCTCCGTGAGGTAATTGATCCGGCTCTGCATGCCGTTGATGCTCGCGCCGACCGCCGCCCGTTGCGCGGAGACGTTCTCGATCGCCTTGTCGATGCGCGTGATACTCTTCGCCGCTTCCTTCGCCGTGTCCACGTTCAATCCCGAGATGCCGAAGATATCCCGCCCGACGTCGGCGAGGTTGAGGATCGCGGTCTTCGCCCCCGTATCCTCGAGCGCGAAGATCGTCCTCCCCTCCACCCGGATCCGATTTTCCTCCTCGGTCAGGGAGGTCCGGATCGTGTGGAAGATGGATTCGTAAATCTCGGACATGGAGAGATCCTGCTCCAGAAGGCCGCCGACGACTCCCTCCATCTCCGTCGCGCGCTCCTCGTCCCGGTAGACCGCCGAGACGACGTACGACTTGAAGTAATCCCGGAAGTTGTCCCGCAACAGCTCCACACCGTTCATGCGGCTGCCGCCGACCAGATTCTCGGCGTACTCGGCCATCTGCTCCAGCTCGATGCGGATGTACTCCCGGTCCTCCTCGGAGAGCGTCCCGTTGGCACCCTGGACGGCAAGTACGCGCATCCGCTGCATGACGTCCTGCAGATCGCCCAGCGTCGTGTCCGCGGACTGGTGCGCCATCATGCTGTCCTGTAGGTTGCGGATCTCCTGGTCGGTGCCGCGAATCTGCGCCTCCATCTTCTGGCTGATGGCCATCCCGGCGGGGTCGTCCGCTGCGGAGTTGATGCGCAAACCGGTGGAGAGCCTCCGGATCGATTTTTCCAGGTTGGCGTTGTGGGTCATGAGGCTGTTGTAGGAAGTCAAGGCGGAGATATTCGTCATGCGCACGCGCAACACCTCCATGTGCATCGCGAAACGTCCCTGTACGTACGGGAACGATACTACACTTTTTTACGTTTGTACAGGGGAGAAGCGAAGACCTTGGGCTCCGCCCAAACCCGCAAGGGGGCCGCGCCCCCTTGACCCCACATATGGCGAAACGTC
>DAIRUD010000486.1:0-1696 GCA_036803565.1 Synergistaceae bacterium
GTAGGCCCTGGCCGCTTCCCCGCCGGGGCCGTGCAGGTGGCGTTCGAAATAGGCGGCGGCCTCCTCGAGGAGCGCGCGCACATCCTTGCTCCGCGGCGCACCGCCGCCCTCGCGCGCGCCGCGGCGCGGCGAGAGTTTCACCCCTGCGCGCTCCGCCAGCTGCTCCAACGCTTCCCGAAAGGACAAGCCCTCCATCTCCATGAGGAAGGTGAAGGCGTCGCCCCCCTTGCCGCAGCCGAAGCAGTGAAAGGACTGCCGCTCCTGCGACACGCTGAAGGACGGGGTTTTCTCCGCGTGGAACGGACACAGCCCCCAGTGCGCGTTTCCGGAGCGCTTCAGCGGGACGTAGTCCCCTACGATTTCGATGATATTGACGCGGGATTTGACCTCGCGAGCGTCGTCAGACATGTCCACCTCTCGACTGCGTTTCGTCCTGCACGGCGTTTATGCGACGCGGATGACCGTCGCGAGCGAACGGTTTGATCGCTTTGCCGCCGGGACTCCGCCAGCCGCCAAGGGAATGCGGTCCCCCGGCGCGTGTTTGCGGAAGATATTTCGCACTCAAATTTTGCCCGCGCGCTTCGCGCGCGTAGAGCGAAAAAGCCCGTTCGCCCCGGGGCGGGGCGACGGGCTCGATACGCTTCTCCGTTCCTCGGTCAACTGAACAGGGGTGCCAGCACCAGGGAGACGACGGTCATCAACTTGATCAGGATGTTCAGGCTGGGTCCCGCCGTATCCTTGAAGGGGTCGCCGACCGTGTCGCCGTTGACGGCCGCGGCGTGCGCGGGCGAACCCTTGCCGCCGTGATGCCCCTCCTCGATATACTTCTTGGCGTTGTCCCAAGCGCCGCCGGAGTTGGACATGAAGATGGCCATCATGACGCCGGTGACGATGGAGCCGCCCAGCAGGCCGCCCAGCGCGGCCGCCCCGAGGGCCTTCCCGACGACGACCGGGACGATGACCGCCATCATGCCGGGCACCACCATCTCCCGCAGGGCCGCGGCGGTGGAGATGTCCACGCACTTCTCGTACTCCGGCCGCGCCTTCCCCTCCATGATGCCGGGGATCTCGCGGAACTGGCGGCGGACCTCCTCGATCATCCACTCGGCGGCACGGCTCACGGCCTGGATCGAAAGGGCGCTGAAGATGAACGGCAGCACGCCGCCGATGAAGAGGCCGATCATGACGTAGGGATCCATCAGGTCGATGCGGTCGAGCTTCGTCGCCGTGGCGTAGGAGACGAACAGCGCCAGCGCGGTGAGCGCCGCCGAACCGATGGCCAGTCCCTTGCCGACGGCCGCCGTCGTGTTGCCGACCGCGTCCAGTTTGTCGGTGACCTTGCGCACTTCCTCCGGCAGGCCCGCCATCTCGGCGATGCCGCCCGCGTTGTCGCTGATCGGGCCGTAGGCGTCGACGGAGAGGACCATCCCGGTGATCGAGAGCATGCCGACGGCGGAGCAGGCGATGCCGTACAGCCCGCCGAACTCGTAACCGATCGCCGTCGCGGCGCAAATGAACACGACCGGTGCGACCGTCGACTTCATGCCGACCGAGATACCGGCCAGGATGTTCGTCGCCGTCCCGGTGTTGGAGGCCTCCGCGACCTCCTTGACCGGTTTGTAGTCGCCGGATGTGTAGTATTCCGTGATCTGCCCGATGATGACGCCGCAGACGACGCCGCCGACGACCGCCCAGA
>DAIRUD010000487.1:0-1689 GCA_036803565.1 Synergistaceae bacterium
GCTATGTCCAGGGGAAGGGCGACGACGAGGTGCTGGGGCTCGGCGTGGACGTCGCGGTCGGCAACCGGCTGAAATCGACGTTGCCCGCCGCGCTCGAAGCGTGGTTCGCGGCACCCGGACAGGTCTTGCATCGGGCCGACGTGTCGTTGCGCGGCCTGCCGTGGGACGCTTTGGAGCTCGACCGGCCGCGCATCCATACCAGAGCCTTCGTCAAGGTGCAGGAGGGGTGCAGCCGAAGCTGTTCCTACTGCATCGTGCCGAGTGTGCGCGGACCCCAGATTTCGCGCAGCGACGAGGAGATTGTGCGGGAGGTCGCGAGGATCGCCGCCGCCGGATGCCGCGAGGTCGTGCTCACCGGTATCCACCTCGGCAGCTATCGTTACGGGTGCGTGGCGCTGGCGGATCTGGTCCGGGCGGTTTCCGCGGTTCCCGGGTTGGAGCGGCTGCGCCTGGGGTCGATCGAGCCCTTTTCGATCGACGACGCGCTGCTCGCGGCACTTGCCGATTCGCCCGCCTTCTGCCCTCACCTGCACGTCCCGCTCCAGAGCGGCGACGACGAAATCCTGCAAAAGATGCGGCGCGGTCACTCCGCCGCCGACTTTGCAGCCACAGCTGCGCGAATTCGGGCTTGCCTCGGCAGCGACGTCCATCTCTCCACAGACCTGATCGCCGGTTTCCCCGGCGAGGACGAGGCGGCGTTTGAGCGAAGCCTCGCGCTGCTCGAGCAACTTGCCTTCGGCAAGCTCCATGTCTTTCCCTTTTCAGCGCGCGCGGGGACGCTCGCCGCGGCGATGGAGGGGCGCGTGGACAGAGAGGTGGCCAAGGATCGCGTGGGACGTGCGAACGCGCTTTCGGCAAAAATGCTGGCGGAATATGCCGAAAGGTGGGTTTCGCGGTGCGACACGGTCATGGTAGAGTCGGTATGGAAAGACCCAGAGAGCGCGGAACAGATCGCGGCGGGATGGACGCGGCATTATTTGAGGTCGTACTTTCGGGTGTCCCGGGAGGGCGACGGGAAAAAGAACGTCGGAAATATCGCCGATTTCGCCGCGAATCGGGCGGTTGGCGGTATACTTTTAGGAGATGACTTGAATGCTGCATCGTTTTCTCCGCCGGAGGACGCCTCGGAGGGGGCGATCTGATGGCGGGGATGGGAGTTGTTTCGGATGATCGATGAGAAGTTGACGATCGGCATAGATCTCGGGACTAGGTATGCTCAGCTTGCACTGGACGTACCGGGCCGTGGCGTACAGGCGATCCCCAACCGGTGGGGGGGGACGCGCACCTCCTCCATGGTGGCCTTCACGAAGGACGGCCTGGTGGCCGGCGACGAGGCGGCACAGATTGCGCTCACTGAGCCGCAGTCCGTCTGGTGGGATATGAAGCGCCACCTGGGGACCGACTGGGTGGCCCGTGTCGGCGGGCATACATACACGCCCGAGGAGCTGTTGCTCCCGCTGTTGTCGCTCCTGAGAGAGGATGCGGAGGCCCATTTGAGGACGTTCGTGTCGTCCTGTATCCTCGCCGTCCCGGCACACTTCAGCTTCCCCGAGCGGGGGGCGTTGGCGCGGGCGGCGCAGCAGGCCGGTTTCGAACGGATCCGCATCGTCAACGAACCGACGGCCGCGGCACTCTCTATCGGTATGGCTGGCAGGTTTTTGATCATGGACTTTGGCGCGGGGACGCTGG
>DAIRUD010000488.1:0-1688 GCA_036803565.1 Synergistaceae bacterium
CGTCTACGGGCTGGAGCACGCCCGCGCGGGCGACCTGCTGGGGGAGATGTCGCGCCTGTCGGAGAAGATCCTCTCCCGCGCCGCCTTCGCCCTGCCCCTGCTCTCCGTGCGGATCTCCGCCGCCCCGGAGCAACAGAATCGACTGCTGGAGGCGGTCGTCCGCCTCTGCGACGAGGACCCGCTGCTGGATTACGAGTGGAACCCGGACGAACGCGAACTGTCGCTGAAGATCATGGGCGAGATCCAGATCGAGATCCTGAAGCACCTGCTGGACCGGGAGTACGGGATCGACGCGTCCTTCTCGAAGCCGCTCGTCATCTACCGCGAGACCCCGACGAAGAGCGGCGTGGGATTCGAGTCCTACACCATGCCTAAACCCTGCTGGGCGGTCGTGGAGCTACAGATCGACCCGCTGCCGCGCGGCGCGGGCTACGCCTTCGAGTCGCGCGTCCGCGACGACCGCATCTTCTACAAATACCAGAACCACATCGCCCTCTCCGTCCCCGAGACGCTGAAACAGGGCCTTTCCGGCTGGCAGGTGACGGACCTCAAGGTCACGCTGATCGGCGGCGAACACCACGTCCAGCACACCCACAACATGGACTTCTTTCTGGCCACGCCCATCGCCGTCATGGACGGCCTGCGCAACTGCGGCACCACCCTGCTCGAACCGGTGCTGCGCATGGACCTCGTCGCCGACGAATCCCTCGCCGGAAAGCTGATCGGCGACATCCTCGCCATGCGCGGCGAGCCGGGCAGCCCCGCCATCCGCGACGGCCAGGTCCGCATCGAGGCCGCCGTCCCCGCGGCGACCTCGCTCGACTACCCCGTCGCCTTCGCCTCGCTCACCTCCGGCAAGGGCCGCATCCGCACGTCCTTCCTGGAATACCGCCCCTGCCCGCCGGAGCTGGGCGCGACCACCAAGCGCCGCGGCGTCGACCCCCTCGACCGCGACAAGTGGATCCTGCACAAGCGCGGCGCGGTCTCCTGAAAAACGAGAACCCGAATCGGTCACTTTTTTACAATCCGTATCCCGCATCGCCGGCTAACATGGCGTATAACGACCGATGGGAGGTGCGGAAAATGTGTTTGTCTTTGTTTCAGCAGTACGGCGAAAACGGCGTGTTGCGCCTGCCGAAAGGAGAGGTTTGTTTCGCGGAGGCACCGTGGAACAAGCATCCGGCGTTCGAGGGCGTGGAGTTGAAGCACCTGGTAACGTCCGCCCAAACGGGCGGGGCGTTCAGCTACCACCTCGTGCGGATCGCTCCCGGCATGCGCATCGGGCTGCACACGCACGCGGAACAGGTGGAGACGCACGAAATCATCGAGGGGGAGGGAATTTGCGTCAATGAAGGAACCGTCCTCCCCTATCGGCCGGGGGTGATTTCCATTTTCGCCAAGGACGCTCCACACGAGGTACAGGCCGGAGAAAAGGGCCTGTATCTGTTCGCGAAATTCGCGCCGTCCTTGTGTTGACAGCTATCCGACGTCGACCTGACGGGACGCCAGCCGGTATGCCGACGGCGACAATCCCGTCTGCCGCATGAAGGCCCGAATAAAATGGCTCTGGTCGTAGAAACCCGCGGCCAGAGCCGCATCCGCGACCGAACGTGCGTGCGGCAGCAAGCGCTGGGCCTTGCGCACGCGATTTTGCAGCTGGAATCGATGCGGCGGGAGGCCGACGGCCA
>DAIRUD010000489.1:0-1686 GCA_036803565.1 Synergistaceae bacterium
GGTTATGCGCCTTCAGGCAGAGCTCCGAGTTCCATGGCCTGCCCTGATAGGACGTCTCGTGCCGACACTGGCAGACGGCCGCGAATGGGTTGACGACCTTCCGATGCCGCTCGAATGCTTTGAGCAGGTTGCGCGCAGAGAGTTCCAATTTCTCACCTCCCGAAATGAGAAGAGCCGCCCCGAAGAGCGGCCATATAAAGATTTACTTTCGTTTCGAACTGCTGTATTCTGACAATATCCTAACCTGGAGGGATATCAATGAATACACATGTGGTTCATTTCTTCGGTGATATCAATAATGCAGCGGCTGGCAATCTTTGCAGTGTCGTCATTGGCGCGTTGAATCAAGGAGCAGAGAAAATCAAAATCCAGATGACGAGCACCGGCGGCAATATCGTTGCGGGATTCGGGATCTACAACTACCCGCGTTCCCTCCCAGTTCCTTTTTCTATGCACAATTTCGGCAATGTCGACTCAATCGCTGTCATTGTCTTTCTGGCTGCCGACGAGCGTTATGTCGTCCCTCACGGTCGTTTTCTACTGCACCCATCCACCTGGACTTATGCACCAAACAGTACATGCGTGGACCAACCGCGACTTCAAGAGCATTCGGAAAATTTAGCTTTCGATGTTCGTCGATATGCTGCTATTTTCAAGGAGAGAACGGCAAGCGCAAAGGTTCCTGTCGATATCGAGAAGCACCTCCAAAATGAGGCATTGTTTATCGATGCCGCCGCCGCTCTGGACACCGGTATTGCCACCGAAATTCTGTCTCCCGAAGGGACAACACCCAAGGGTTGTACTCATTGGTGGGTCTCCAGCAACTGAATTACTCACGTGTATGCTCCTTTCGGTCTTTTGGAATGATGGAGCCGCCCGAAAGAGCGGCTCCATTGCTTCATTACACGCCCCAGCGAACGCTCCGCACTTCCTCCTCTGTCCCGGCATCCTGCACCGCCTGTATCAAGACCTCCTGCTTCCGATAGATATTCTTGGCGTGAAGGATCGCCTGACCGAGGACGGCGTCGTGGACGGCAATCGGCACCTCGGGGTGCAGGCGCGTCTTTTCCTCCCCCGCCTCGTACCATTTTTCCTTGATCTCCGCGCTCTCGACGGGGATGCCGAGGATATCCGCCTCCGTCTTCGCGACGAGGTTTGCCTGCTGCAGCAGGGCGACGTCCTCCGGCGTCACCGCCATGTGAAAGACCATCAGCGGGTCCACGCTGCCGTAGATATTGACGCCCGCCTGTCCGACGCGCTCGGCCTCTCTGCGGATCTCCTGGATCTTCTGCTGCTTCAGCTCCGAAAAGTTCAGGATCGTCTGCTGTATCGGTTTTCGTTTGGCTCCCATCTCATCACCTCATTCCGCAAACACGGCCACAAACTGGTATACGATTGGCGTCTCCGAGACCCAGTCGTAAACGACGGTTATCCGCTGTCCCGTGGGTGCGACCGCCCGCACTGCGTCGGCCTCGTCCGTGAGTCGCCAGTTCGAGGAGGGGAGACCCCCTCCGTCGGCGAAGATCCGGATTTTCCCGTCCTTTACGATATGGGAGAGCGGGTACGTCCGCACCGCGCCCGTCCCGTAGCCGATGCTCTCCTGCTCGATAGCCCCCTCCGTCATCTCCAGGGCGACCTTGACCGCGCAGACGCTCCGGGCGATCTCGTCCAGCGGAAGAACGAACC
>DAIRUD010000490.1:0-1680 GCA_036803565.1 Synergistaceae bacterium
CAAGGGAGCCAGCTCCCTTGGATCCCTTATTCTCTTGGTGCAATATCGCGATAAAAAAAGCCGCGGAGTTCGTCCGCAGCTTTTTTCGGCATATTTCAGAATTTCCGGGCGTCGATCCGCTTTATGTTCCGCTTGTCCAGGCTCGGCACTCCAGTGGTTCGTTCGGCGTCGGCTCGACGGGGTTTTCCGGGTCGGCGACGATCTCCGGCTTGCCCGCGCCCTCGTCCTCGCCGGGTTCCGGCAGGCCGAGCAGGGCGTTGAACTCCGGCCCCTCCAGCACTTCCTTCTCCAGCAGCACCGTGGCGATCTCCTCGACCTTGTCGAGGTTCTCCAGCAGGATCGCACGTACGCGCTCGAAACATTCGTCGACGATACGGCGCACCTCCTGGTCGATGGCATAGGCGATCTCCTCGCTGTAATTGCGATCCTCCATGATGTCCCGCCCGAGGAAGACCTCGTGGTGCTTCCGGCCGAGCGTCACGGGACCGAGGCGGTCGCTCATGCCGAGCTGCGTCACCATCTGACGGGCGGTCTGCGTGGCCCGCTCCAGGTCGTTCTGGGCGCCGCTGGTGACGTCGCCGAACTTGATGCTCTCCGTCACGCGCCCGCCGAGCAGGACGCAGATACGGTTCAGGAGCTCCTGCTTGGAGACGAGGAAACGATCTTCCTCGGGGACCTGCAACGTGTAACCCAGCGCCATATGTCCGCGCGGGATGATCGAGATCTTGTGCACCGGATCGGAGCCGGGGATCATGCGGGCGACGATGGCGTGGCCGACCTCGTGGAAGGCGATGATCTCGCGCTCCTTCTTGCTGATGACGCGGCTCCGGCGCTCCGGGCCGGCCATCACCCGGTCGATGGCCTCCTCGAACTCCGGCATCTCCAGCATTTCCTTGTTCCTGCGGCCGGCGAGCAGCGCCGCCTCGTTGACCAGGTTCGCCAGGTCCGCGCCGACGAAACCGGGCGTCCGGCGCGCGATGACGTTGAGATCGACGTCGTCGGCCAGCTTCTTGTCCTTGACGTGTACCTTGAGGATCGCCAACCGCCCGTTGACGTCGGGGCGGTCGACGACGATCTGCCGATCGAAGCGTCCGGGCCGCAACAGCGCCGGGTCGAGGATATCGGGCCGGTTCGTCGCGGCGATAAGGATGATGCCGCCGCCCACCTCGAAACCGTCCATCTCGACGAGCAGCTGGTTCAGGGTCTGTTCCCGCTCGTCATGCCCGCCGC
This sequence comes from Synergistaceae bacterium, assembly GCA_036803565.1. Classification (GTDB taxonomy): domain Bacteria; phylum Synergistota; class Synergistia; order Synergistales; family Synergistaceae; genus DAIRUD01. Next base: position 1,231 of record DAIRUD010000490.1, read on the forward strand.
CGAGTCCCGCGCCGCGCTGCCTGCCGACGGCGTCGATCTCGTCGATGAAGACGATGCAGGGCTGATAGCGGCGCGCCTGCTCGAAAAGGTCGCGCACACGGGCCGCGCCGACGCCGACGAACATTTCGACGAAGTCCGAACCGCTGATGCTGAAGAAGGGCACGTCCGCCTCCCCCGCAACCGCGCGGGAGAGCAGGGTCTTGCCGGTGCCGGGCGAGCCGAGCAGCAGGACGCCGCGCGGCACCTTCGCCCCCAGCTTGGCGAAGCGGCCGGGATCGCGCAGGAACTCCACGACCTCCTCCAGCTCCTCCTTGGACTCCTCGCAGCCCGCGACGTCATCGAACGTCACCTTGGGGCGGTTGTCCAGAAAGAGCTTGGCCTTGCTCTTGGAGAAGTTCATCACCTTGCTGCCGCCGCCCTGCATGTTGTACAGGATGAAGATCCACGCGC
>DAIRUD010000491.1:0-1675 GCA_036803565.1 Synergistaceae bacterium
TTTTCGCGCGGCGAAAAGCGATTTGCGGATCGGGGGTCCAGGGGGTTGCGACCCCCTGGCGGGGGGGGGGGCGGAGCCCCGCGATCTTTCCTTACCGGGGGAACGATATGGAGGAAATGAGGAGAAGGATCAAGGAGTGCTGTCTGGAGCGGGAGGACGCGTTCTGTACGTCCGCCTGCCCCTTTCGCCTGGACGTCCGCGAGTTCGTCGCGCGGATCGGGCGGGGCGGCTTCAACGCCGCGTATCGGGCGTATTCGAACGCCGTCGGTTTTCCGGCCATCGTGGCGGCGCTCTGCGACGAGCCCTGTCGCGGCGCCTGCGCGCGGAGCGGCCTTGACGGCGCGATCTCGTTGCGGCTTCTGGAGAAGGCGGCCGTCGATTACGCCGCCAACACGAAGCCGAACAGCTACAATATGCCGCCCAAGGAGCGGCGGATCGCGGTGGTCGGGGGCGGGATCAGCGGCCTCGCCTGCGTGTTGCGGCTGACCAACAGGAAGTACGCGGTCGATCTGTTCGAGCGGGGCGGCCGCTTGGGCGGCCATCTCTGGGACGTGTTGGAGCCGGAAATATTCCTGCCGGAGATCGAGCGGCAGTTTATGTACGAACGGTACGGCCTCTTTCTGAACGAGGAGGTGCGGGATGTCGAAGCGCTCGCCGCGCGGTACGACGCGGTTTACGTGGCGACCGGCGCGGGGGGCGACGATTTCGGCCTTTGGCGAGGCGAGGTGGACGGCGTTCCGTTCGCGAGCGGGATCCCCGGGGTTTTTCTCGGCGGCTCGCTGACCGGGGCGACCACGATGGCGGCCATGGCGCAGGGGTTGCAGGCGTCGAATGTCGTCGAGGCCTATTTGAAGACCGGCAATCGAAAGAGCCGGGCGTTTTGCGAGCCCACGCGCATGCGCCTCGACCCCGGGGCGCTGGGCGGCAGGAAACCGCCTGTCGTCCCGGCCGACGGCCTCGCCTATACCAGGGAGGAGGCGACGGCCGAGGCGGCCCGCTGCGCGCTGTGCCGCTGCGATGCCTGCCATCGCCACTGCGGCCTGCTGCGTTACTTCGAAAAATTCCCCAAGCGGATCGAAGAGGAGGTCCACGCGACGCTCAACCCCGGCTCGCTCGACGGCAACGGCACCATCCTCACGCGCTTCATCTCGACCTGCAACCAGTGCGGCCTCTGCGGCGAGGTCTGCCCGGAGGATATCGATATCGGCCTCTTCCTGCGTCAGGCGCACCGGGCGATGCGGGCCAAGGACGCCATGCCCTGGGCCTTTCACGAGTTCTGGCTGCGGGACATGGCGTTCGCCAATGGCGGCCGCGCCGCCCTCTTCGCCGTGCCGGGGGGGCGGGAGCGTTGCGCGTATATGTTTTTCCCCGGCTGCCAGCTCGGCGCCTCGAACCCCGATTACGTGACGGCGTCCTATCGCTTCCTGCTGGAACGGCGCCCGGATACCGCGCTGGCCCTGTACTGCTGCGGCGCGCCCGCCGTCTGGTCCGGCGACGCGGACTTGCGGGCGGAGGTCGCGGAGCGTATCCGGCGGGAGTGGGAGCGCTTCGGCAGACCGCGCGCGATCCTCGCCTGTCCCTCCTGCCGCCAGTTCTTCGCGGAGAGCCTGCCGGAGATCGAGACGGAGATGCTGTACGACCTGCTCGGCGCGTGGGGCGCGGCCCCGGCGGCTGT
>DAIRUD010000492.1:0-1660 GCA_036803565.1 Synergistaceae bacterium
CGCGCGGCTGCGTGGCGTTGGACAACGGCCGCATCCGCATCCCCGCCGACGTTGTCGAACGGACGCTCCGGAACGCGACCCCGGAGCTCGCCGTCTCCGCCGTAAACGGAGAGACGCGCACGCTGCGCGCGGGCACCCTCTGCACGCACAGCACGGGCGGCGCGCCGTGGATGCTCGACGCCGCCACGGGGAAGCGCCGCGCGGCCGCCACGGAGGACCTCGTCGCCTGCATCCGCGTGATGAACCGCATGGACATGCTGGATTTTCCCTGCTCCCTGCTCTACCCGACCGACATGCCGGACGAAATCACGCAGTTCTTGCAAGCCGCCGCCCTCTTCCGCCACAGCGAGAAACCCGTCTTCTGGCCCGGCGTGTCGACCCCCGGCAACGCCCGCTACATCGCCGAGCTCTTCCGCCTGATCGGCCCCTGCGGCGCGGACGGCAACCCGCCGGGCCTCGTCGGCATCTCGCCGCAATCGCCCCTCTTCTGGCCGAAGGAGATCACGGACGCGACGCGCCTCCTCGCCGAAACCGGCGTCCCCGTCAGCATCCTGGCGGCGCCGATGGGCGGCCTCACCGCCCCGATGACGGTCGTCGGCTGCGTGGCGCAGTGCCACGCGGAGATCCTCGCCTTCGCCGTCTACTGCCGGAGCGTCCGCCCCGCGCTGCCGCTACTCTACGGCGCCCGCTGCTTCTTCCCCAATATGCGCAGCGGGCAGACGATCCTCGGCCTGCCCGAGACGGGCATCGCCGGCGGCATATCGGCGCAGCTCGCCGCGAGGATCGGCCTGCCCTCCGACATCTACGGCATCGCGGGCGGCAGCTGCGACTTCGACGAGCAGACGGGCTACGAGAAGATGCTCAACGGGCTGATCCCGGCGCTGTCCGGCGCGAACATGATCACCGGCTTCGGCAGCATGGCCAGCGTCATGGGCGGCTCGCCGGAACAGCTCGTCGTCGACAACGAGATCGTGGCGATGATCCGCCGGACGCTGCGACGCTGTACGGTGGACGAGCGGGCGCTCGGCCTCGAGGCGCTGGCGGCGGTGATCGAAAACGGCGAGACGTTTCTGGAGCAGGAGCACACGGTCGACAGCCTGCGCGACGGCGAGGTCTTCCAACCCCGCCTGAATTTCGCGGACAGCTGGCAGCAGCGGGACGAACAGCCGTCGTTGATAGCGAAGGCGGGCGGGATCGTGCGCGATATCCTGTCCAAAGAGGTCCGTCCGGTATTGCGCGACGATCAGGAGGCGGAACTGCAAAAGCTGATCGCGGCGGCCAGGCGGGAGTTCGGGGTGTAGAGCGGAGCAGACCCGCTCGACTCGCCCGCAAGTTCAACAGCGCTACTATTCTTGACCAGATCAACATTGAGATATCGCATGATCATTCCATTTTTAGATCAAATCAATTTTTAAAAGCAGGGCAGGCCTCCCTCCGCCGCCTTTGGCGACGCTCCTTCCTGATGGAGGCGGGGCGTACCGTCGTGCCAAGCCCCGGCCACCTCGACGAGGGAGCTGTCGGCAGAGCCGACTGGGGGAGTGCTACCACGCGGCCGAATAATTCTGTTTTTAATTCATGACGCCAATAATAATTTTTATGACATATGTAATAACAGCATATTTCGCTATTTATTACAGACTATTTGAATTAGAAATAGAAT
>DAIRUD010000493.1:0-1649 GCA_036803565.1 Synergistaceae bacterium
AGGAGGTTTTCGAAGAGCAGGATGCCGCCCGCCATGGCCGCGATCGGCGGGAGCAGGCGCGCGATCCAGCGCAAGTCGAGCACGCCGATCGGCCGCCCGAGGTCGCGGCGCAGCAGGTGCGCGGCGAGGACCGCCGCGCCGGTGAAGGCGCAGGACGTTCCCAGCGCCAGGCCGCGATAGGAGAAACGGTGCATGAGGGCGACGCCGAGGAGCAGGTTGGCGCACACCGTAAAGAGGGTGACGCGGACGGCGGCCCTGGGCATCGTCCGCGCATAGAGCGCCCGCATCAGGACGGTGTTGCAGGCGATGCCGGGCAGCCCCGCGGCGTAACAGGCGAGCGCGCCGCTGGTCGTCGCCCAGGCCCAGGCGTCGAACGCGCCGCGCATCAGCAGCACGTGGACGATGGGGCCGGAGACGAGGATCAAGCCGGTCGCGGCGGGCAGGACGACGAAGAGGTTGAAGCGCAGGGCGTCGCGGATGAAGACGCCGAACTCCTCCCGGTCGGCGGGGTCCAGGCGCGAGAGCATCGGCAGGACGGCCTGCGAGATGGCGATGACGAAGAGGCCGAGCGGGAGCTGGATGATGCGGTCGGCGTAGTTCAGCGCGGAGATGATTCCGCCCTCCAGAAAGGAGGCGAGCAGGCGGCTGATCACCGGGTTGAGCTGGTTGAGCGAGAGCCCGGCGGCGTAGGGGAGGAAGAGGGAGAGTGTCTCCCGCAGGTCCGGGTTGCGCACGTCGGGCCGCGCCGGGAGGAGGCGGTAGCCCATCCGCCCGGACCAGATCCACTGCAACGCCATGCTGCACGCCCCGCCCGCGAGCACCGCGAGCACGAGCACCTGGATGGACATGTTGCGGCGGAAGGCCAGCAGGATGAGGATGAAGGCGAGGTTGCTGGCGGCGGGCGCGACCGCGGGCACGAAGAAGCTGCCGATGCTGTTCAGCACGCCCATGGCCAGGGCGGCGACGGAGACCAGGAGGAGGAAGGGAAAGAGGGCGCGGGTCAGCGTCACGGCCAGGTCGGCCTGGTCGGGCGCGAATCCGGGCGCGATGACGCGCACCAACAGCGGCGACGCCGCGATGCCCAGCAGCACGACGGCGACGCAGACCGCCAGGAGGATGGTCAGGGTTTGGCGTGCGAGGCGTTTGGCAGCGTCGGGCCCGTCGCGCCGATGGACGCGGGAGAAGACGGGGACGAAGGAGGCGGAGAGCGCCCCTTCGGCGAGCAGCTGCCGGGAAAGGTTGGCGAGCGTGTAGGCGACGTAGAAGGCGTCGAGGCTGCGCGTCGCGCCGAAGAACCCGGCGGTGAGGATCTCGCGCAGCAGCCCGAGGATACGGCTGGCGAAGGTGCCGAGCATCATGCGGAAGGCCCGGTTGACCATGCCGGAGATATTTTTCGTTGCGTCTGTCACCATTCAAAGCGTTCCCCGAGGTAGTATTTCTTGGCCAGCGGGTCGTTGGCGATCGCGTCGGGCGGTCCCTCGACGACGACTTTGCCCTGGTACATGAGGTAGGTGCGGTTGGTGATGGAGAGCGTCTCCCGCACGCTGTGGTCGGTGAGCAGGATGCCGTAGCCCTTTTCGCGCAGGCCCGCGACGATCTCCTGGATGTCGTAGACGGCCACCGGGTCGATGCCGCTGAAGGGCTCGTCG
>DAIRUD010000494.1:0-1648 GCA_036803565.1 Synergistaceae bacterium
ACCGGGCGCTGGACTACCTGTCGATGACCAAGGATTTTCGAGCGCGAACGGCCGACGGCCTTATTCCGTAAATAAAGCCGTCGGCATCGGTCGCTCACGATCCTATCTGCCCGCACCGGACAGGCCCGCCGGGCCGTCCGTCCGCCAGAGCGGGAAGGGCGGCGTCGCCAGCGGCTTCATCGCGATGGACATGAGCAGCGTGGGGTTGTCGTCCGCCGCGATCCGGTTCGACCGCAGCGTCCCGCACGACCGGCAGCGGTGGATGACGGCCCACTCGCCGTCCTTCCGCACCCAAACACCGATCGGGTCCATGATCCCCCGGCACAGAGAGGCCCGGTCCCCGGCCTCGTTGTCGGCGTGGATGCTCGACAGGCAGTGCGGACAGTGGTTGCGATGGCGGCTTCCGGCGTTTTCCGGCGAAACCTGGGCGCCGCAGACCTTGCAGGCGAACGATTCGCCGCAGGGAACCTGCCGATAATCCTCCGCCCTGCCCTGTTTGCGCAGCTTGGCGATGTCCTTGAACCGCCGCTCCTTCCCCCGCAGATACCCCGTCTTGTCGTCGGCGAAACGCGCTTCCGCGTCCAACCGCAGATAGCTCTCCCAGCGCTCCAGCGACAGCTCGCCGTCGCGGATGGCGGCCTTGACCGCACAGCCGGGCTCGCTCTGGTGGCGGCAGTCGGCGAACCGACAGCGCCCGAGATGCCGCTCGACGTCGGCGAAGCTCCGTTCCAACCCGTCCCCGGCCTCCCACAAGCCCAGCTCGCGCATCCCCGGCGTATCGATGACCATGGCGCCGCCGTCCAGCAGGATGAGCTGGCGATGGGTGGTCGTATGCCTGCCCCGGCCATCCCTCTCCCGCACGCGGTCGGTGGCCATCGCCTCCCGCCCCGCCAGGGCGTTCACCAGGCTCGATTTGCCGACGCCGGACGCGCCGAGAAAGACGACCGTTTTGCCCGGCCGCAGGTAGGCGGCCAATCGCTCCAACCCCTCGCCCGTTCTGGCGCTGACGGCGCAAACGTCGGCCCCCACGGCGAGCTTCCCCGCCGCGCGCAGCGCGGTTGCGGCGTCCTCGACGCAATCCGCTTTGGTGAGCAGGACGACCGGCACGGCCCCGGACTGCCAGGCCAGCGTCAGGTACCGCTCCAGCCCGCGCGGGTTGCAGTCGCGGTCCAGCGACTGCATGACGAAGACGTAGTCGAAGTTGGCCGCCACCGCCTGCCCCCCATGGCCGGAGGACGACGGGTCGAGGCGGGTGAAACAGGTCCGGCGCGGCAGCGTCTTCAGGATGCGGCTCTCGCCGCCCTCCCGCCGGTCCAGCAGGACGAAGTCCCCCGTCGTCGGGTAAATCCCGCCGCCTTCGCGGTATTCGCCCGCCTTCAAGCGCGCGCTGCCGCTACCGGCGTCGCAGACGAATTCGTAACGGCCGCGATGGCAGGCCGTGATGCGGGCGGGTACGCCGACGGCGTTTTCGGGCAGCATCGACGGAAGAAAGCCGTAGGTTTCGATCGGTATGGTATGTATTGGATTCATCTTTCATGACCTCGCTCAAATCAACAAATCAAATTTCTCCGTTCATCTCTCTCGCTCCTTTCCAAGCGCGGCTCTCCCCATGGCGCAACGCAAAAACCCGCAGAGACGGAACCTTCGG
>DAIRUD010000495.1:0-1643 GCA_036803565.1 Synergistaceae bacterium
GCTGGGGCGTTCGTTTTAGGGCTTTTTTACTGCGTGGGGCTCCGCCCCACGCCCCGGCAGGGGATGGCAATCCCCTGCACCCCTGTATCGTCGGTGCAATTTCTCAATGCTTGTGTTTCGCGCGGATCGGCATCGGGACACTGCATGGAAAAAACGGCGGCGCGCTAGCCGCCGACTTCGATCAATCCGGTGATGATATCGACGACCTCAAAGACGAGATCGTCCGGCGCTTTTTCGATCCACTCGGCGTTGTGCTTATGCAAATCGAGGATTTTCGCCTGATCGCACAGGATCACGCCCGTTGTGCGCGTGCGTGCGTCGAGCTTTACATGCAACGGGATGCCGCGTTCCGTGCCCGTGATCGGGCAGACCATCGCCGCGGTTTTCACGAAACGGTTGAACGTGTCGTTGCTGACCACGAAGGCCGGTCTGCGTCTCGCCTGCTCGTGCCCCGCCTGGGGGTCGAAGTCGATCCAGACGATATCCCCCTGCTCGGCCCTGTACGTCATCAAAGCCGCTCTCTCCCGACCGCCGGCCCGGTATCCCATTCCTCGAAAACATAGGCGCCGCCAAACCCGTCGAGCCGTTCCTTCAGCGTCCGGTGACCCGGCCGAGGTATTTTTTTGATGATGATCGTGTCTTTCTCCGCGACGATCTCCACCGACTCGTGCTCCGCCATCGAAGCCGTCGCGAGGATGGATTTCGGCAAGCGTATCGCCTGACTGTTGCCCCATTTCTGTATCGTCGCGTTCATGGCATCATCCCCCTTTTGCGAAGTATATACAATGTAGAAACATCGGTCAAGGGGGTAGAGTCCGTATCAAAACGGAGGGACGGCATGCCGTGACCTGCGCGACACCCGCTCGTGGGGCGATGCGTCGCTGCTGTGCGGCGCTTTGGGGGCGGCCCGGGTCAATCGTCGGAGGAGGAAGGGGGGCTGTCCGGCAGGATCTCCACGGCGGCCTGGTTGCCGTTGCGGAAGTGGGTGTGGACGGCCGCCAGGATTTTCGCGGTGTCGCGGGTCTTGAGGGCATCCATGATGTTGCGGTGGTCGGTGGGGATCGTCGCCAGGAACGTCTCCGACGAGAACATGTGCAGGCGGTGGATGACGAGTTCGTTCCACATCTCCCGCAGGCGCTCCAGCATCTTCTTGTTGGGGAAGGTCTGGTAGATCGCCATGTGGAAGTCCTCGTTGATGGAGAAAATGCGCACGGCGTCGCGGACGGCGATCGCCTCCACGATCTCGTCGTTGATGGCCTCCAGCGCGTCGTAGTCGATCGGCGTCTCGCCCTGCGCCACGCGCAGGTAGATGTGCGACTCGATCGCCTCCTGCAGCTCGCTGAGCCCCAGAAATTCGGCCACCGTCATCGTCGCCACGGCGTAACCCCGCCGCGGGCGGTAGACGACCAGCTTCTCGGCGGCGAGCGTGTTCATCGCGTCGCGCACCGGCGTCTTGCTGATGTTCAAGGCGCGGGCCAGCCCGTCGACGTTCAGCTTCTCGCCCGGTTGGAGCTTTCCCTCCAGAATATAGCTGCGGATGCGTTTCACGGTGTACTGCAAAAGCGAATTATCGGGCATCATTGCGTTCCTCCCCGCATAGCGGCATTCTACACGAAGTCGCGGGTTTTTGGGAGGGCGCGGCG
>DAIRUD010000496.1:0-1639 GCA_036803565.1 Synergistaceae bacterium
AAATTGCCTTGTTTTTTGTAATTAAAATATTATAACATGGATGCGACGCGAACGTTCGCGCCACATCGGCGCACAAGCGTTTCCGCAGGCGGGCGGCCCTGCCGCCGTTCCTCCTCTTGGCATGGAAGAACGATCGCAGCGAGCGGAGGAGGTGGGGATATGAATCGGCATTTCGAGAAGCTGTCGGCGAATGTGCGCCGCTTGGGCAAGATGATGGCGCAAATGGTCGAGGAACTGAACGATATCGGGAACATCGACCCCACGACGGGAGCGTACGGCCGCGCCTATTTCGAAGCGGAGCTGGAGCGCATCGATGTTCGGGGGAGGGGCGGAGAGGGCCTGCTGTTCGTCGACGTCAACGGGCTGACCTTCATCAACGAGGCCTTCGGCAGCAAGCGCGGCGACGCGGCGATCTGTACCGTGGCGGGCATTCTGCACAGCGCCTGCGACGGCATTGTCTGCCGGACGGGGGGGAGCGAGTTCGCCGTCCTGGCATACGGGACAAGCATCGTGCTGCTCCAGCGGACGGCGGACATCGTGCGCGAGACGTGCGAAAGCGAGATGTTTCGCTCCGAGATTCCCTACGGCATATCCTGCGGCATCGCCTATCGCCCCGACGCGGCAACGTCCGCGGATACGTTCCTGCGGCTGGCGCAGAATGCGTTGCGATATAACAAACTGAGCGATCCGCGCAGCACGCGGGGGATGATCGTGCACTCGCTGAAAGAAGCGATGCGCGAGCGCAACCTGGAGACGATGGAGCACCTCTGTCGGATGGAGTGCATGGCGGGGGTGCTCGCCGAAAAACTGAACATCGAGGACGAGGACAGGGATCGCCTCGTGCTGCTCGCGGCGTTGCACGATATCGGAAAGATCGCCGTTCCCGACGACGTCATCGCTAAGCCGGGCGAGCTGGACGACCGGGAGTGGCGGGTGATGTGCGGGCATTGCGAGGCGGGGTATCGGATCGCCGCCGCCTCCCGGGATCTCTCCTGCATCTCCCTGGAGATCCTCCATCATCACGAGCGGTGGGACGGCCAAGGCTATCCCCGGGGCTTGGCGGGGGAGGATATCCCGCTGCTTTCGCGCGTGATCTCGGTCGTGGATTCGTATGACGTCATGACGCACGCCCGCGCCTACAAGACGCCGATCGGCCACAGGGACGCTTTGCGGGAGGTGCGGGCCTGTTCCGGCGCGCAGTTCGACCCCGGCGTGGCGGCGCTTTTTCTCGACGCCTTCGGCGACGACGACTCCTTCGCCAACGCCTGCCCTTCCGGTTCCCCCAAGCGGCCTTGCGGCGCGAAGGCCGCCCACGCGCTCTGTATGTAGGCCGCAGTGCGGCACCGGTCGGCGGTGTGCGTTTCGCGGCGCCCCCGCGCGACAAAGCGGCGGGGATGCAGTATGATAGGCGCATGGACAGGATTTCTGCGATCGGGGAACTCGCGGTGCGCGCGCTGCTGTACGAGGCGGCGGCGACGCCCAAGCCGGGCTTGGTGGACCGGGAGAACAACGGGGCGCATGCGGATATGGATTTTTTCACGTTCGTCGATTCCGCCGTCGCCCTGCACGATTCTTTCGCCGCCTTTGCCCGCATCGGCGCGGAGACGGCGGCCCTGCCGCCGCGGGAGGCGTTTCGCGC
>DAIRUD010000497.1:0-1636 GCA_036803565.1 Synergistaceae bacterium
CGGGAAGGATGGCGGCGGCCTTTCGCGAGGCGGCCACCGCCTCCTCCGGGCGGAGATGGACAAGCCCCACGTCCACCGGCATCTCCGGACGCATCAGGTGCACCGCCAGAGCGTAGAAATCCAACTGACGCGCGTAGAACAGGTCGGACGCGTTCCAGGCCTGCGTAATCTTCCAATCGCGCACATGACAGCCCTCGGCGTCCTCCCAATAGGCGTCGATGCTCCCCACGAGGCGCATCCCCTCCAGGAGCACGGAAAAAGGAAGTTCCCGGCGCAGACCTCCACCGGCCCTCCGTTCCCGCAGAGCGCCGCCGACCTTCGTCGCGGCGAATGCGGACAGCCAGGACGCGAGTGCGCGTCTCTCCCGATGCTGCGCATAGATCGGCCTGAGGAAGGGCGGAACGCGGAGCGTATCCGCCTCCGCGGGAGTGTCGGGCAGGTAATGCGCAAGAGAATCCGCCAGCAGATCCCAACGCGCCATTACCCAATGGGCCAGAGATCCCAGGTCGGCGCCCCCGTAGCCGTCCCCGTCCGGCAGCTCCCATTTCAGCGCGCGCCCCTGTCGGTAGCGAAGGCGGTATGCGACGGGACACCAGGAGAACAGCGCGTACGCGGTGGCGGAAAAACGGGCCAGACAGGGACGTTCCCGCAGAACGTCGCGCGCGATGTTCGCCTGTCGCGGGGAAGGGGGGGAAGGAAAACAGGATTCCACCGTTTTCCCCGACCGCTCTGCAGCCTGCTTCGCAGCCGTTCTCCCGGATATCTCGGTCAGGCGGCAAAGCCCGTCGGCATCGCCCGCATCGGCGGGAAGCAGCCAATCCAACCACGATTCGCCCCGCCCGGAACTCGTCGCGCCCGCCGCCCGGCGTTTGTCGATCCCGCAACAGATCAAGAGATCGCGCGCCCGCGTCGCCGCGACATAAAACAACCGCTCGTGCTCGGCGCACACCTCGTCCTCCTCCAGAAGGCGGTGCCAGAGGGCGGTGAGCGATTCCACGCCCGCACTCCTCCCCGTTCCCCCGTGCGCGCAGGGCAGCTTCGAGGCCACGACGCCGAGGTTGCGCGACACCGCGAGGCGGGATGTCCGTGCGCCCCTCCCCGGCGTATACTCCATCCCCATGAGGGCGACGACCGGGAACTCCAGCCCCTTCGCCGCGTGCACGGTCATCACGCGCACGACATCCAGGTCCCGATACGGCAGGTCCGGCTCCTCCACCCCCCTGCGGGCGCGCATCTCCCGCCCCAGGTAGTCGGCGCAGGCGGAGAGGCTCCGACCGAACGTCGCCTCGTATTCCCGCACCAACCCGACGGCATGGCGCACATTCGCCAGCATCCGCTCCCCCACTTCCACAGGATAGGCGGCAAGCCATCCCGCGTCCTCGAGAAGGCGGAGCAGTATCTCCGACGGCCCCGACAGGCGCGCGGCGCGGCGCGCCAGGCGCAAGCGCCTGTCCGCCCGGTCGGCCAACGTCGGTTCGTGCGTGACGATGACCATCGCCATGTCTGCTTCGCGCGCCGCCTGCCATAGCCATTTCGATACATCTTCTCCGGTGGCCGCATCGAGATTCCCCGTCGGTTCGTCGCACAGCAAAAGCATGGGCTGGGGCATGAGGGCGCGCGCTATCGCGGCACGTTG
>DAIRUD010000498.1:0-1631 GCA_036803565.1 Synergistaceae bacterium
CCATCACGCTCGCCGAGATCGCGGCGGCCGCCGCGCGGTCCGCTTCCACGGCCAGGACGGAGCGTGCGCCGCGCTCCAGCGCCGCGAGGGCGACGGCCCCGGTGCCGGAGAAGAGATCCAGGAAGCGCCCGTCGCGCAGGTGTCCCGAGGCGTTCAGGATGTTGAGCAACGCCGATAGGACTTTTCCCGAAGTCGGGCGGACGTTTTTTCCGGCCTTCCCTTTGGTTTCACGGTTGTGCGGCAATTCCGTGCGCTCCTTTCCGCGCGGGAGTATAATGCGTAACGGTGTGCATGCAGCAGTATACCCTCCGTCGGATATTCGCGCGAGGGGACGGGAGGAGATTGTATGGCCAACGCACAGGACGCGCCGCATCGGGGAGGGCGCCCCACCTACGCCACGCCCGAGGGCCGGTGGAAGGCGCTGCTCTCGATTGCGTTTCTGCATTTTCTCAACGACCTGCACCCGACGCTTCTGCCGACGTTCTTGCCGGAGATCGTCAAGCGGTTGTCGCTGTCGCTGGGACAGGCGGGTTTTCTAAGCACGCTCTTCGGCATCCTCAACCTGTTGGTGCAGCCGTTGGCCGGGCATTTCGCGGACAAGCGGGAAGAGCCGACGTTCGCCCTCTGGTCCCCCCTCTTTACGGCGGGCGGCGCGTATTTGCTGCCGATCGCGCCCAATTACGGCGTCGCCATGCTTTTTGTGGGGATGATGGGCGTGGGCACGGCGGGTTTTCACCCCCAGGGGCACGGGCTGACCGGGGTTGCCGGCGGGGAGGACAAGCTGGGGGCCTACCTCGCGATCTTCGCCGCCGCCGGGACGCTCGGTTCCGCCCTCAGCCCCCTGTACGCGGTTTTGCTTCTGCGGACGCTGGGCGCGTCCTATATGCCTTTCGCCCTGCTGCCGCTTTTGTGTGCGATCCTGGCCGCGCGCCGTTTCCTCCCCGTGCGGCAGCACGAGCCGGATCCCGCCGCTCCCGCCGCGGCCTGTGGCGAAACAGGAGCGGGAGGAGGGTTCTTTGCGAGCACGTTCCGTGTGCTCATGCTCTGCCTTCCCCTGGTGTTGATTGCCATCGTGCGCGATTCCACCTCGCAGGGGATCCGCGTATTCCTGCCGCTGCTGGTCACCGGGCGGGGCGGTTCGCTGGAGATGGGAGGATCCGTCCTCTTCGCCTTTACCGTGGCGGGTTCGGCGGCGAATCTGGTCGGGGGGAAGCTGGCGGATATGTTCGGCAAACACAGGGTGATCGTCGCGATGCTTCTGCTTGCGCCGATCTTCCTCTTCCCCGCCGTATGGGCGCAGGGGCCGTCCTCCATCGTCCTGTTCGTCTGCGGCGGGGCCTGCATCGCGGCGACGAATCCCATCACGCTGGCGATGGCGCAGGAGCGGGTGCCCGGCTCGCGGAGCACGGCCAGTTCCCTGGTGATGGGTGTTTCATGGGGGATTGCGAACATCGTCGCCTCGCCGATCGGCATGCTCGCCGACCGCATCGGCCTTACGCGCGCCCTCGGCCTCGTCGCGCTGTCTCCGCTGGTCGTCGTGGCCGCATTGCTCCTGCATGCGATTGCCGCACGCTTGCGCCGCGGGAAAGCGTAAAGCCGAACCGTGGGGGCTCCGCCCCCACACCCTCGCC
>DAIRUD010000499.1:0-1630 GCA_036803565.1 Synergistaceae bacterium
GAGCGTGGCGGCGGCGATGCAGGCGTCGGCGGCTATGATCAACCGCCGGCGGTCGTACCGGTCCGCCCACACCCCGCCCCACGGCGAGATCAGGACCAGGGGCACGTGGCTGCAGAGCGTCGCCGCCATCAGCCAGAAACCGGAGGAGGTTGCCAGGGTGATGTGCCAGACGACGGCGTACCCGGCGACGGACGAGCCGAAGAGCGAGATGTTCTGGCTCAACAGGAAGAGCGCTGTCTGCCTTTTCCAGAGCCGGTCGTCCGGCAGGTTGGTGTTCCGCATGTCATTTCCTCTCTTTCCGGGGAAGCTTTGGGAGAGGACGAAAAAGCGACGGAAACCGGACGGTCGCCGTCGCTGCCTGATCGCGTTGTCGAAAACGGAAGGGCGTTCGCGTCCTCTCGGGGAAACGGCTATGGGCGGGGTTTTTCGCAACGGCGGCACGTTTGGGCGAAGCCGCCGATCGTCGTCCGTATCCATCCGCACATCGCAATCCCTCCCCTTCGAGGATGCCGATCAGTATATCGTATTCGGCCGAAAGCACAAGCGCGGACGGGGAAAAGGAATCTCCCTTCGCCGCTCCGGCGCGGCGTTGCGAAAGTCCCTACGGTCCTTGAAAGGAGCGGGGGGAGGCGGGTTCCTCCCAGTCGCCGAAGTCGATCTCGGTCTGGCGATACGGTTCGTCGGCGTCCTCCAGCGAACTCACCGTGACCCCGAGGAGGCGGATCTTCCCGTGCTCCATGTCGATCTGCGCGAGCAGTTCGCGGGCCGTCCGCAGGAGCGTGCCGCGATCCCGGACGGGGTGGAGGAAGGTCCTGCGCTTCGAGCGCTCCTCGAAATCGGCGTACTTGGCCTTGAGCGTGACGGTGCGGCCGAAGGCGCCGTGCTTGCGCAGGCGCTCCCACACCTCCCCGCCGATCTCCTCGACAATGGCGAGCAGCTGCTGCGGGTCGCCGATGTCGGTGGAGAAGGTCGTCTCCGCGCCGAGGGATTTTCGCGGGCGGTCGGGGATCACGGGACGCTCGTCGATGCCGCGCGCATTTTGATAGTATGCGTGTCCCGCCTTGCCGAAGATGCGGACGAGCTCGTCCTCGCCGAAGCGCTTCAGGTCGGCCCCGGTATGGATGCCGAGGCCGTGCATCCGCTCCGCCGTCACCTTCCCGACGCCCCAGAAGCGCTCGATCTCCAGGGCCTCCACAAAGCGCTCCACCTCTTCGGGCGGGACGACGAAGAGCCCGTCCGGCTTGTCCATGTCCGAGGCGATCTTGGCCAGAAACTTGTTGACGGAGACCCCGGCGGAGGCCGTGAGCCCGGTTCGGGCGAGGATGCGCCGCTTGATCTCGCGGGCGATGCGGGTGGCGGAGGCGACGCCGCAACGGTTTTCCGTGACGTCGAGATAGGCCTCGTCGAGCGAGAGGGGTTCGACGAGGTCGGTGAAGGCGAGGAAGATGCGGCGGATCTGTCCCGACACCTCGCGGTAGACGTCGAAGCGGGCCGGGGTGAAGATGAGCTGCGGGCAGCGCAGCAGAGCGGTCTTCGACGGCATGGCCGAGCGCACGCCCCACGTCCGGGCCTCGTAGCTGGCGGCGGCGACGACGCCCCGCCCTTCCGCGCGGCCCACCGCGAGCGGGCG
>DAIRUD010000500.1:0-1625 GCA_036803565.1 Synergistaceae bacterium
CGCTCTTGTTGCCCGAGAGCGCCGCGAGCGCCTTGAAATCCAGCTCCGTCCCCGCGGGCAGGCAGGCCTCCAGGATGCCGGTGCGGTCGCCGCGCACGACCAGCGTCTTGTAGACGCGGTCGCAGGGCATGCCGACGTCCTGTGCCGCCCGCTCGGCGGAGAGATCGCCCTCGTCGGCTTCGAACTCGACCAGCTCGTAGGCGATCCCCAACTCGTCCAGAATCCGCGCCGCGTTGGTCTTCTTTGCGCCCTTCTGCGCCTTGGGCATCGTCCGACCCTACCAGGCGTTCCGATGCACCCGCGACGCCTCGAAGCGGTCGGAGGACCTGGTCCCCGAGGCGGGGTGCCCCAGAGCGACGACGGCAAAGGGACGCAGGTCCCCGGGGACGTTGAGCAGCCGCACGAACGCGCCCTCCAGCTCCTCGTTGGGATGGATGCCGCACCAGCAGCTTCCCAGCCCGGCCTCCGTCGCCGCCAGCAGCATATTCTGCACCGCCGCGCCGAGGTCCTGCTGATAGAAGGGGTCCTCCGCGGCGACCGCCTTCTTGATGCAGACGAGAACCGCCATCGTCGCCTGGCGCATCATCTTCGCATAGGGATGGAAGTCCGCGATCGCGTCCAACAGCGCGCGCTCGTCGATGACGGCGAACGACCAGGGTTGCATATTATGCGCCGACGGTCCCGCCATACCGGCGTGCAGCACGTGCGCGAGCTGTTCCTCGCGCACCGGCTCGTCCGTGAATTTCCGGATGCTGCGCCGCCTGTAGATCAGGCTGTCCGCGTATTGTTTCAATTCCATATCCATCCGCCTCCTTCACTTCGGAATGCTTTCGATTATTCAATATCTCATGTCATTTCGCCGGTGTCAACAACGGGGCGTTGCGGGAAAAGGGCGAATCGGGGCCACCGCTCCGCCGGGCGGGACGCGTAGGCGCGCCTTGACCGCCGACAGGATGTCTGCTAGCGTGTCCGTACCATCATCAATTACCGGAGGAGTGACGGACATGATCGACGAAAAACGGCTGCTGCATACATTTCTGGAGTACGTCCAAATCGACAGCGAGACGTTGAACGAACGGGAGATGGCCGAGCGATTGAGCCGCGAGCTGAAGGAACTCGGCGCGGAGGTTTGGCGCGACGACGCGGGCGCGCCCATCGGCTCGAACGGGTACAACGTCTACGCCCGGCTGGAGGGCGACCTCCCCGCCCCGCCGTTGCTCTTCAGCGCGCATACGGACACGGTTACGCCGGGAAACGGCATTCGCCCCATCGTCGCGGACGGAATGGTGAAAAGTTCCGGCGACACGATCCTCGCCGCCGACGACAAATCGGGGGTGGCGGGCATCATGGAGGCGCTGCGGACCGTGACGGAGCGCAAGCTCCCCCACCGCACGATCGAGATCATGTTCTCCATCGCCGAGGAGGGCGGCCTGCGCGGCGCCAAGGGCGGCGACTACACGAAGCTACGGGCGAAACACGCCGTCGTGCTCGACAGCAGCGGCGACGCGGGACAAATCGTCACCTCCGCGCCGGGACAAACCCGCATCCGCGCCGTCGTACACGGCAGGGCCGCACACGCCGGCGCCGCGCCGGAGGAGGGGGTCAGCGCCATCCAGGCGGCCGCC
>DAIRUD010000501.1:0-1624 GCA_036803565.1 Synergistaceae bacterium
GTCGCGCTGGCCCATATGAAAAGCCTTGCGGTCGGTTCGGCAGACACCGCAGACCTCCACCGCCACGAGCACATCGAAAGGGCCGCAGGGCGGCACCTCGCGCTCGGTCATCTCCAACATGCCCGGCGAAACAAGCACTGCGGACTTCATGTAAATCCCCCTCCCGACAACGAAAAAACCGAATCCTCCGCAAAAAAGAATCGGCTCAAGGCGCACCGTCAGCCGACGGCCTATACGGTATGCATTTTCGCCCACACTGTCAATATCGGGGGGATGTGGTTTTCTTTCTCAGGGGACACCCCTTTCCCCGACACCGCTCCGTTCACGCGCTTTGCGCACATACTGTGCGATACGCTTTCGTGCGGTCGTTGCGCCCCATTTCGACATTTTGACATGCGCCTGACCTTGTAGTATCATTGCAAGGTTTCGTACAAGCGCACTATAAATTAAGGGGGAACTTGTCACGATGATGCAGTTTTTCAGGAAAAATACGAAGCCCATTATGGCTGTGGTCGTAGCGCTTTTCGTGGTCTCTTGTTTTGCCATGTACGGCGGGCGCAGGAGCAGACCGGCCGAAACGCCGGAAAGCGTCCCGGGGAACGGAGCGGAAAACGTCGTACAGGACCGCCCGGTCGCCGTCGTCGACGGAAAGAACATTATGCTCTCCCAGATCGAGACGCAACGGGTACAGATGATCGAGAACCTGAGCGCGATGCAGCAGCAGACCATCTCCGAGGACCAGTATCCCTTGGTGCGGTTGCAGATTCTGCAGCAGACCGCCATGCTCGCGGAGATCGACAAAGAAGTCCAATCGCGCGATATCTCCATCAGCGCGGAGGAACTCGATACCGCCGTCAAGAACATCGAGAACTCCTTCCAGACGAAGGAACTCTACCTCCAGTGGCTGCAGGGCGTCGGGGAAACCGAAACGTCCATTCGCGGCGCGATCGAAGGGGATATGAAGCGGCAGAAGGTCATCGAGCAGGTAACCGCCGACGTCTCCGCCGACATGCTGGAGACGCGCAACTATTACGAGATGGTAAAGGATTTCTACTTCCAGAAGCCCGAAGGGTTCATGATGAACATCGCCCATTTCGCCTCCGCCGACAAGGCGCTTGCTGCACGCAACGCGATCGAGGAGGGGAAGACGTGGGATGAGGTCATGGAGCCTGCCGTTGCGTCCGGCGACATCTTCCGCTATACGGCGTACGACAACCCCACGCTGGTTCCGACGATGATGATGGAGGGCGAACTGGCCTTCCTCAAGGACTATCCGATGAACAAGCTGACGGAGATCGTCAGCCTGGACGTGTCCAACCAGCTGCTCGCGATCAAGCGCAGCAAGGAAGAGGCGGGTGTCGTTCCCTTCGACGACGTCAGCGCCGATCTGCGCATGTCCATCCTGGATCAGAAACGCCAGGGCGTGATCTCCCAGTTCCTGCAGGGACTCATCGAGCGAGCGGACATCGAGATCCTCGACAAGACCCTCTTCCCGCCCGAGCCTGAGGCCCCGGCATCCGCGAATGTGACGTCCGCAGACAGCGCGGCGGCGAGCGCCGACGCGACCCCGGCCGACGACACCGCCCCCGGCGCGGAGGAACCGCAGGGGGCGGCGTCCGCCGAC
>DAIRUD010000502.1:0-1621 GCA_036803565.1 Synergistaceae bacterium
TGTCGTACGCCCAGCCGTCGCCGCCGACGATCCAGACGCTCTTCTTCACCAGCGTGTCGCAGACCGACAGCAGCTCGTTCGCCTCCGGCGAGTCCATCCAGGAGAGCTTCTCCTTCAGGAGCTCGACGCGGTCGCGCTGCTCGTGGATCTCCTTCTCGTCGGCCTGGGGCGCTTCGACGATCTGCTTCACGAAGTCCTCGCCCACCTCGGACGCCAGCTTCGCCAGCAGCTCCGTCGCGTACTCGCGGTGCTTGTCGATGGTCAGGCGGAAGCCCATGCCGAACTCCGCGTTGTCCTCGAAGAGCGAGTTCGCCCATGCCGGGCCCCGCCCCTCGTCGTTGAAGGTCCAGGGCGTCGTCGGCAGGTTGCCGCCGTAGATCGAGCTGCAGCCCGTGGCGTTGGCGATCAGCGCACGGTCGCCGAACAGGCTGGAGAGCAGCTTGAGATACGGCGTCTCGCCACAGCCGCCGCACGCGCCGGAGAACTCGAAGAGCGGATGCAGGAGCTGCACGTCCTTCACCGCGCCGTGGTTGAGCTGGCTGCGGTCGACGTCCGGGATGTCGAGGAAGAACTCCCAGTTGTCGCGCTCCGCAGTGCGCAGGGGCATCTGCTCGTGCATGTTGATCGCCTTCTTCGAGGCGTCCTCTTTATTCTTGGCCGGGCAGTTGTAGACGCAGAGTCCGCAGCCGATGCAGTCCTCGGGTGCGACCTGGATGGTGTACTTCATGCCCTCGAACTTACCCGCACCCCACTTGGCGTCGATCGACTTGAAAGTCTTCGGGGCCTCCTTGAGCAGTTCGCCGTCGTAGACCTTAGCACGGATCGTGGCGTGCGGACAGACTAGCGCACACTTGCCGCACTGGATGCAGGTCGCCGGATCCCAGACGGGGATGTCGACGGCCACGTTGCGCTTCTCGTACTGGGTGGTGCCGGTCGGGTAGCTGCCGTCCTCCGGCATCGCCGAGACCGGCAGGGTGTCGCCCTCGTTGACCATCATCGGGCCCTCGACGCAGCGCACGAAGTCCGGGCAGTCGCAGCCCACGGCGTCGCGAATGTCGAACGTGCTCGTCGCCTCGGACGGGATCTTCACCTCGAAGAGGTTGGCCAGCGTCGAGTCGACCGCGTCGATGTTCTGCTTGACGACCTCGTCGCCCTTGCGGCCGTAGGTCTTCTTGATCGAGGTCTTGATGGCGTCGATGGCCTCGTCCTTCGGCAGCACGCCGCTGATGGCGAAGAAGCAGGTCTGCATGATGGTGTTGATGCGCCCGCCCATGCCGGTCTCCTTGGCGATGGTGATCGCATCGATCGTGTAGAGCTTGATCTTCTTGTCGATGATCTGCTGCTGCACGGTGCGCGGCAGATGGTTCCAGACCTCGTCCTTGCCGTAGGGGCTGTTGATGAGGAAGGTCGCACCCTCCATGGCGTTCTTGAGCATGTTGTAGCGCTCGAGGAACGAGAACTGGTGGCAGGCGATGAAGTTCGCGCTGTGGATGAAGTACGAGGCGTAGATCGGGTTGGGGCCGAAGCGCAGGTGGCTGGTCGTGATGCCGCCCGACTTCTTGGAGTCGTACTCGAAGTAGCCCTGCGCGTAGAAGTCGGTGTCCTCGCCGATGATCTTGAT
>DAIRUD010000503.1:0-1619 GCA_036803565.1 Synergistaceae bacterium
TAGGCCTGGAAGAGCGTGGTGTTCAGCGCCGCCTGCGGCGTCGTGGGCTCCCAGCCGCCGAGCGAGAGGTTGACCGCCGGCAGGTTCATGTTCGGGTTGGCGCGCAGGATGCCAACCAGGTGGTTGATGGCCGCCAGCTCCATGGCCGTCGTGCCGTAACCCTGGCTGTTGAGGATCTTGAGCGCGGTGAGCTTGACGTTCCAGTTGAGCCCCGCGATGCCGACGTCGTTATTCCCCACGGCCCCGATGACTCCGGCGACGTGCGACCCGTGACTGTGGTCGTCGTCGAAGTTGCCGTCGCCGCTGCTGGATGCGGAGGAGGACGACGAGAAGTTGCGCGAGTTCGTCATG
Organism: Synergistaceae bacterium; assembly: GCA_036803565.1. GTDB lineage: Bacteria > Synergistota > Synergistia > Synergistales > Synergistaceae > DAIRUD01. The sequence goes on from DAIRUD010000503.1 coordinate 352, forward strand.
TCGACGTTGGCCTGGAGGTCCGGATGGCTGCGCTGGATGCCGGAGTCGATCATGGCCACGTAGACGTCGGAGCCGCCCGTCGACGTATCCCAGGCGTTCTCCGCGCCGATGCGCTTATGTCCCCACTGCCCGCCTACCGTGTAATAGGGGTCGTTGGGTGCGCGCAGAGCGTGGCGCGGGTAGTTCGGCGAGGCGCAGACGACGTTCGGGTCCTCCGCGAGCTTCGCGATCAGCGCTTCGGTGGAGAGCGTGTCCGATTTCATGTGGACGAAGATCTCACCCGACTCCTCCGAGAGGGCGTCGAACGTCTTGACCACGCGCGCACCGGCACTGCCGGCGACCGAGCGGACGTAACCCTCGCCGCTCGAACGCTCCAGCGAGGCGGCGCTGATCGTGCCCACGCCGTTTTTGAGGAGCACCAGCGCCTCTCCCTCTATCGGCCCCACCGCAGACGACGGCGCTGCGAAACAAAAAATCGTCGCGACAACGAGCGCCGCGGCGCATGCAAATGCCCTGATGTGTCCTGAAAATATCTGCTTCAAATCCTCACTACCCCCACAAATTCAGATTTTTACTGCTTTTCCCGTTGGGTCACCGGCGGCACACGAAGGCGGACGCGGTTCGGCGTCGCGCTGTAGACCCGCTCGTCGTCGGCCAGCGCTGCGGCCATACTCTCGCTATCATTCGTCTCCGAGCGGATCAAAATCAGAATTGGGTCGTCCTCGGTCATGCTGAGCGCCGTATAGACACTCGCGACATAGGCTCCGGCGGATGCCGCGATGTCGTCGAGGTATTCGTCCATATCCATATCCGGCGGGCAGGGCGCGACGGTGAGTAATACCTCTCCCGACACCTTCTCCGCGGCCGATGCCGGTAGCGCAAATCCGGCGCATAAGGAGGCTGCCAGAGCCAGGGCCGCCATGAAATATTTCAACCGCTATCACCTCTCAACGATATCATTGTGCCCATTCTATCACGACCGCCGCGACCGCACGGGTGAAAAGTGAGGAAATTCAGGGCAAATGCACGAAAAGTAATCACGAAAGATAACGAGGCCGTCCCGGATAATGCCTTGGGACGGCCTCGTCGCCAGACGCATAACGGATCGCGTGGCTAGTCGGCTAGTGCCTCGACGATGCGCATCGGCGTAAGCGGCAGGTTTTTCAACTCCAGCCCGAGTGCCCGGTTGACCGCGTTGACGACGGCCGGCGCACAGGGGATGGTGGCGATCTCGCCGACGCCCTTGGCCCCGAAGGGACCGCTGTCCT
>DAIRUD010000504.1:0-1612 GCA_036803565.1 Synergistaceae bacterium
CGCAACGCGGGCGCGGAAATATGCAAGGCTTAGGACCGTGGGGGGCGGTGTCCCCTGCCGGGGGTGCGGGGGCGGCGCCACTGCGGTCCGAAACGCTTCAGGAGGTCTTGGGATGGACGATTTTCGAATCGAGGGAACGGTCATCGAGGATACCTTTGCCGAGGCGTTCCCCATGTGGGGGACGCGCCTGATCGTGACCGCGCCGACGCCGTACTGGGCGCAGCAGGCTGGCTTGGCCGCGACGGGGTTCGCGACCTCCGTCATCGCCTGCGGCTGCGAGGCGGGGATCGAGGCGGAGGTTGCGCCGGAGGAGAGCCCGGACGGGCGGCCGGGCGTCTCGCTGCTCTTCTTCGGCGGCTGGAAGGACCTGGAAAAACAGCTTTTGAACCGGGTCGGGCAGGCGGTCATGACCTGCCCGGGGACGGCCTGCTATCGGGGGCTCGCCGAGGGGGGCGGCTTCGTCCCGCTCGGCGGGGCGCTGCGCTACTTCGGGGATGCGTTCCAGACGAGCAAGGTGATCGGCGGCGTACGTTACTGGCGCGTGCCGGTCATGGACGGGGAGTTTCTCGTGGAGGACAAGGTGCCGCTGCGGCGCAGCGTCGGCGGGGGGAACTTCCTCATCCTCGGGCGCGATTATATGACGACGCTGCGGGCGGCGGAGCGCGCGGTCGCCCGTATGCGCCGCCTGCGGGACGTCGTCATGCCCTTTCCGGGCGGGGTCGTGCGCAGCGGCAGCAAGGTCGGTTCGCGGTACAAGTTTCTGGGCGCTTCCAGCAACACGGCCTATTGCCCCACCATTCGACCGTTGGTGGAGAGCGCTCTGACGGAGGATATCGCCTGCGTCCTCGAGATCGTCATCGACGGTTTCGACGAGGCGGCGGTCAACGCCGCGATGCGCACCGGCATCCGGGCCGCCTGCGGCGAGGGGATCCTGAGGATCACGGCGGGCAATTACGGCGGCTCGCTGGGACCGTTTCACTTCCATCTGCGGGCGCTCTTTGCCGAGGATGGGAACGACGAGGACGCGACGACGGGAGGGAATCCGCATGGGTATCCTGCTTGAGCTGCGGCGGGTGCCGGACATTCCGCTCGAGGCGGACTGCCTGAATCCGTCGATCGCCGCCCTTGCGCCGGATGCGGTTGCCCGGCTCGAGCTTTGGCAGGGCAAGACCCGCGTGCCGGTCGGGGAGTTTTTCGCCGTTCGCCGCGTCGATACGGACTGCGAGGAGGAGCTGATCGTCGAGGGAGACCTCGCGCGCGTCAAGCGCCTCGGGCAGGGAACGGCGTCGGGGCGGCTGGTGCTGCGCGGCGACTGCGGCATGCACACCTGCGAGGACATGCGCGGCGGCGAGGCGGAGATCTTCGGCGACGTCGACAACTGGTCCTTCTGCCTCATGCAGGGAGGGACGGCGCGCATCCACGGCAGCGCCGGGGCGTTTCTCGCCGCCACCCGGAACAGGGTCGATCCCTCCCCGGCGGAGGCGTGGCAGGCGTTGCTGCTCTCCGGCTTCGCGGATGAAATCGTGCTCCATTCCCTGCTGACGGCTTTTGGCGCGCATCGCTTGTGGCGGCGTTTGACGGCGGGCGGCAAGGCGTTTCCCGGAGCGGAGGG
>DAIRUD010000505.1:0-1604 GCA_036803565.1 Synergistaceae bacterium
TGACACACGAAGAATTTCGGCATACAATTTTCCATGATAGAAAAATCCCCCGTATTCCAGCAAAACTTGCCGCAGGCGCGCCCTTGGGGACGGGCCGTTTGGGTTTGTGGAGAAACGCATCTATCAACGAAAGGCGGTCGGCACGATGGGCAAAGACGTTTACGCCAACAGACGGGACGGGTTTTTCCGCGCGCTGCGGGAATCCGGCCTGCGCCACGCGCTCCTGGGAGAACCGCTCTCGTTCTACTATCTGACCGGCGTCATGCTCCACCCCTACGAACGTTTCATGGGGTTGGCCCTCGACGCCGAGCACGAACGGGTCGCGGCGGTGATACCGGGCGTCGACAACGGCTGCATGGACGGCAGCGGCGTCGCGGAGCGCATGTACCGGGACGCCGACGGCCCCGGCGACACCCTGCGCGACCTCCTCTCCGGCGCCGACCGCGTCGGCGTCGAAATGAGCTATTACACCATGCGCACCGGGGAGATGCTGCGGGAGCTGGGCCTCGCCTGCGTCGACATCGGCGACGTCGTCCAATCGGTACGCCTCAAGAAGGACGCCTACGAGGTCGAACAGATCCGGCAGGCGGCGCGCTGCGCCGATCGGGCGCTCGACGCCGTGCGGGACGCCATCCGGCCCGGCGCGACGGAGAAGGAGATCAGCCTCGCGCTGCTGGTCGAGATGGCCAAGACGCCCGGCTTCCAGCCCGATCCCTACATCGTGCAGATCCTCACCGGCCCGCGCTCGGCAAACCCGCACGGCATCTCCGGAGACGCCGAAATCGCGCCGGGCGACGTGATGACGCTGGACTACTGCGGTTATTTCAACTTCTACTGGTCCGACTACTGCCGCACCATGTTCGTCGGCGAGCCCGACGCCGAGTTCCGCAAGGTCTACGGCATCGTGCTCGAGGCCCAGCTGGCCGCGATCGACGCGGCCAAACCGGGCGTCCGCGCCAGCGACGTGGACAAAGCGGCGCGCGACGTCATCGACAAGGCCGGGTACGGCGAACAGTTCCTGCACCGGACGGGGCACGGGCTGGGGCTCAACGTGCACGAGGCGCCCTACCTCCACGCCGCCAACCGCGACACGATCCTGGAGGAGGGCATGGTCTTCACCGTGGAGCCGGGCATCTACCTACAGGGGCGCGGCGGCGTGCGCATCGAGGACGACGTGTACCTGACGGCGAACGGCGCCGAGATCCTGAACACGTACAGCAAGCGCCTGGAGGATATGATCCTGCCGCTCTGACGGCAATCCGGGAGCGGGGCCGCTCGGCCGGACGCCACCTCGGCGAAAGCCTTTCGGCCGGGGCACGCAATCGAGCGCACCCCCGCTGCTTTCATGTAATCTGCGCTGCCTGTTTCCTCCGGACAGCAGGCGGAATCACGGCCGGGTCGCCCGGGACGAGAAAGGATGCGTTGCCCGATGCATTTGCGTTTCCCGCTCGCACAGCTCGCGAAAGAACAGGTCGAGGCGATACACGCCGCCGCTCTGGATATCCTGGAGCGCTTCGGCGTCGGCGTGGAAGATCCGCAGATCGCCGACGAACTGGCCACGCGCGGCTGCGTGCCGTTGGACAACGGCCGCATCCGCATCCCCG
>DAIRUD010000506.1:0-1593 GCA_036803565.1 Synergistaceae bacterium
ATCGGCATTTCGGGTCGGGCCTGCCGGAATCGCCGGACGATCTCGAAGCAGTCCCCCGGCGTCGCGCCCGCTGCGAGCGCGCGGTTGGCCGCGGTCTGGATGACGGGGCCGTCGGCGATGGGGTCGGAGAAGGGGATTCCCAGTTCCAGCGCGTCCGCCCCGTTTTCCGCCAGCGTGTGCAGGATCGCGAGGCTTTCCTCGCCGTCGGGGTCGCCCAGCGTCACGAAGGGGATATAGGCTCCCTCCCGGCGGGCGGCGAGGGTTGCGAACAGGTTTGCGTAGCGGTCCGTGGTCATCTCAGGCATCCTCCCTCGTCTTCAGTTCGATGTGGGGCATCAGCTGATCGATGTCCTTGTCGCCGCGGCCCGAGAGGTTGACCAGGAGCAGGATCGGTTCGTCGGCGGCGTGTGCGATCTTCAGCGCCTGGGCCAGGGCGTGCGCCGATTCCAGCGCCGGGATGATGCCCTCCTCGCGCGACAGCAGGACGAACGCGTCCAGCGCCTCCCGGTCGGTGATCCCGACGTATTCGGCGCGCCCGCTGGCGTAGAGGTGGGCGTGCTCCGCCCCGACGCCGGGGTAGTCCAGCCCGGCGGAGAGGGAGTGGGACTCGAGTATCTGGCCGTTTTCGTCCTGCAGGACATAGGTGTAGCTGCCGTGCAGGATACCCGGCCTGCCCTTCTCCAACGTCGCACCGTGCTTGTCGGTGTGCAGGCCGTGCCCGGCCGGTTCGACGCCGACGAGGCGCACCGCCGGTTCCTCGACGAAATCGGCGAAGAGGCCCATGGCGTTCGAGCCGCCGCCGACGCAGGCCAGTGCGATATCGGGAAGCCGCCCTTCCGCTTCGAGAATCTGCCGCTTGGCCTCGCGCCCGATGACGCGCTGAAATTCGCGCACGATCGTCGGGAACGGGTGCGGCCCCGCGACGGTGCCCAACAAATAATGCGTGTCCGCATAGCTGGCCGACCAGTCGCGCAGGGCCTCGTTGATGGCGTCCTTGAGGCTGCGGCTGCCCGTCTCCACGGGGACGACCTCCGTCCCCATCAGGCGCATGCGGAAGACGTTGGGCGCCTGCCGCTCCATGTCCTTCGCCCCCATGTAGACGCGCGTCTTCATCTTGAAGAGCGCCCCCGCCAGCGCGGTGGCGACGCCGTGCTGCCCCGCGCCGGTCTCGGCGATCAGGCGCGTCTTGCCCATGCGCTTGGCCAGCAGCGCCTGCCCGATCACCTGGTTGGTCTTGTGCGCGCCGCCGTGCAGCAGGTCCTCGCGCTTGAGGTAGATCGTCGCCTTCGTCCCCCGCGCGATGTTGCGGCACCGGTACAGCGGCGTCTCCCTGCCCGCGTACTCCCGCAGCAGCCCTTCGAACTCCGCGACGAAGGCCGGGTCGACGTACGCCTCCTCGAACGCGCGCTCCAGTTCCTGCAACGTCGGCACCAGGATCTCCGGCACGAACATGCCGCCGAAGGGGCCGAACGCTCCTTGCAGGGCCTGTAACTTGGGGCTTCTGTCCATCGTATCTTCCAACTGCCTCACTCCTTCCAAAAATCGCAGACCGTGGGGCTCCGCCCCACACCCTGCCAGGGGATTGCCATCCCC
>DAIRUD010000507.1:0-1590 GCA_036803565.1 Synergistaceae bacterium
TGCGCCCCCTGCGCGTGTTCGAGCCGCGAGGGGGCGCGTCGCAAATCAACATATCATTGGAGACAAGCGGCTATTTCAGCGCCTTGACCCCTTTGATGACATCCTCGGTGAGGTCCACGCCTCCGAAATAGATCAACGTGCTGTTGAGCACGATCGTGACGCCTTTTTCCTTCGCCACGCGCTCGATGACCTTGTTGATCTCCTCGGTGATGGGGTTCATCGTCTTCATTTCCTCGTCGCCGCTTTCGCGCCGCGCCTTGTCGATGATGATCATACGCTGATCCGCGCTCGTCTCTTTTTCCGCGGCGGCGCGCGCCTCGGCGGTTTTTTTCTTGATGAACTCGTCGAGGTGTTTCTGGGAACTCTCGTATTTCGGGTGCGCCTGCAGGATCCTGCGGGCGTCGATAAACCCGATCTTGTCCGATGCCGCCCATGCATGGAGGCCGGCGGCGTGAAGCATCAACAGCATCAACGTGCAAACGACAGCGGTTTTTCTCAGGTGCAAAGTATCTCCTCCTCAGGTCTGCGGAGCAAGGCCTCTCTCCTCCCGCTCCTCCAGTCTCCCGGGGATTGTACCGCCAAGCAGCGTGCTTGTCCATATGTCACCAAACGGCGAGGCGAAGAATATAAGGAAAGAACGCGGTTTTTCTTATCTCCTCGCCGATAAAATTCTTCCGGAAATAGCGCTTTCTCACAGAACCATTCCATTTACTGCGTATCGTTATTCCTTGGCTGCGACCAGCGCCGTGTTTTCCGCGAAAACGGCCAGAAAAAAGCCGACGGCGGACGAGAGGGTGCCGATCAGGATCGGCGGAATGGCGCCCCAATACCCCTCGGCGACGATCCCGGTGATCCCCCCGGCGGTTGCCTTGTAACCGGCCGCATACCAGATGAGGCAGCCGAGCGTTCCGGCGACGGCCGAAACCAACGCGCCGCGCGGCGAATGCCGCGGGCCCCACGCGAGCAGGGCCAGGTAGGGAACCAGGGAGGCGGAGGCGAGCAGGCTCCAGCTCGTCGTGCAGATGATGGCGATGATGGAGGAACTTTTCAGGGCGAAGGCGCCGCAGAGCGCGACGCTGGCGAGGACGGTGACGCGCCAGCTGGTTTTCGACCCCGAGGAGTCGTTGCGCTCCATCCGCAATACGTCTCCCCAGATGCTGCCGCTGGCGATATGCAGAAGCGCGGAGGCGGTGGACAGGGATGCGGATACCACGGCGAGGGCGAAGAGTTGCTGCCCGAACTCCGGCAACAGCGTGCCCACCAACGTCGGCACCACGGTGTCGGGGTTGGCCATGTCCGGGCCGAGGATGAGGCGCGAGAGCGCGCTTCCGAAGTACATGCCGCCCACGACGAGGACCAGCGTCAGCATGGCCAGGGGCGCGACGCGTCGCGCCTCGTCGCGGCTGCCGAGCGCGAAATGGCGCTGGATCAGTTGCGGCTGCGCCCAGATGCCGACGGAGGTCACCAGCGCCATGGAGATGATATCGATCCCCGTCGCCCCGGAACTGAGCGAGAGAAAACCGCGGTTGGCGTCGGCCGTCGGGGGCAGTGCCGCGAGGCCCTGCAGGCCGGCGACCGGTCCGCCGACCG
>DAIRUD010000508.1:0-1590 GCA_036803565.1 Synergistaceae bacterium
CGCGGTCGCGGCCGTGCCCGGCATGTACGTCCCCGGCATCTCCGCGCTGCCGGTGCGGCGACGGATCGTCCGGGAGCCGGACGAGGCGTTCGCGCACCGGACGATGGTCGTGCCCAACGGGAGCATCATTCACGACCGGGTCGCGGTGCAGGTGTTCAAGGGCTGTACGCACGGGTGCCGCTTCTGCCAGGCGGGCATGATCGACCGGCCGCTGCGGGAGCGCGGCGCGGCCTCCGTCGCGGAACAGATCGAGGCGTTGCTGGACTACACGGGTTGGGAGGAGGTCGGCCTGCTCTCACTGGCGACCTGCGATTGGAGCCCGTTGGGCGACCTGTTGGAACGTTTGGGGCCGCTGCTCTCCGAGCGGGGCGTCAAACTCAGCCTGCCCAGCCTGCGCATGGACGCCTTTTCCGTCGATCTGGCGGCGCGCCTGGAGGGGATGCGCCGCGGCGGGCTGACGTTCGCGCCGGAGGCGGGGAGCGAGCGGCTGCGGCGGGTGGTCAACAAAGGGCTCGACGACGGGGACGTGGAGGCGGCGCTCGACGCGGCCTTCCGCCACGGCTGGGACCGCGTCAAGCTGTACTTCATGATGGGCCTGCCGACGGAGACGGACGCGGATTTGGACGGCATCGTCGATATCGCCAACCGCGCCGTATATCACGCGCGGCAGCACAAGCGCAAGGGGGACGTGTCGGTCTCCCTCGCCGGTTTCGTGCCCAAGGCGCACACGCCGTTCCAGTGGGAGCCGCAGGCCTCGCGCGAGGAGCTGCGCGAGCGGGGACGGTCCGTCAAGTCGCGGGTGCGGAGCCGGAAGATCACGCTCTCCTACCACGAGCCGGACCAGACCTTTCTGGAGGGGGTGTTCGCCCGCGGCGACCGCGCGCTGGGCGAGGCGACCATGGAGGCCTGGCGGCGCGGCGCGCGCTTCGACGGTTGGACGGAATGGTTCGACCTGGAGCGCTGGCTCGCCGTCTTTCGCGATCTGGAGATCGATCCGCAGGCGTACGCCTGCCGTGCCCGTGCGCTGGACGAGCCCCTGCCGTGGGATGGGATCGATACCGGCGTGACGAGGGAATTCCTGATCGAGGAGCGGCGGCGCGCGCTCGGGGAGATTAGGACGCCGAACTGCCGCGACGCGGGTTGCAACGCCTGCGGCTGGCAGCGCCGGGAGGGGATGTGTGCCCATGTGTAGCGGACGGTGCGTATCCTTGGGGATCGATCCGATGCGTCCTGCGGTGGGGTGTTGAACATGCCGAGGATGCGCGTGCACTTCCGGAAATCCGGTTACGCCTGCTTTATCTCGCACATCGACCTGCCGATCCTCTTCGGGCGCGCGGCGCGCCGCGCCGGACTCGTCTCCGAGATGACGCAGGGGTTTTCGCCGCACCCGCGCCTGGCCCTGGGGCCGCCTCTGCCGGTGGGCGTCGTCGGGCTTTGCGAACCGGCGGAGTTCTGGTTTCGGGAGTGGCCGGAGGACGGTCTGGCGCGCTGGAACCGGCACCTGCCGCCCGGCATCGAGCTGTTGGAGGCGCGCGCGGCGGACGGGGTGTCGCTGCATAAATTGTGCGCCGCCGCCTCGTATGCCCTGGA
>DAIRUD010000509.1:0-1579 GCA_036803565.1 Synergistaceae bacterium
GTCGCCCGCGCACGCCACGGCGTCATCGACGTTCTCCCGATGGCCGGTGGCGTAATTGTCGACCCCGCGCACCAGGTACCCGGCCTTCAGCAACGCTTCCACCAAATGGGAGCCGATAAAACCCGCCGCTCCCGTTACCAGCCAACGCTCCATCTGTCGATCTCCTCCGCGCTCTCCCGCTTCAGCGGGTCCACTCGGCGCGCGCGCCGTCCTCGAAGGGCTCCGGGTAACCGGTCATGCGCGCCGCGTCCTCGTCCATGGTAATTTTCTTGAACTCCACCTTGAAGGGTATGTCGGACCACTCGATCAAGGGATTCACCCGCTCCACGATCTGTCTGGTAAGGGCCGCCGGTTGTTTCACCTTCTCGACGAAGATCGCCACGTCGTCCAGGTAGACGCCGTCCGTGTGCAGCGCCAGCACGCCGGTCGCAGCCAGGCGGATGCGCAGCGTGAAGAGAAACTCCGCCGTAAAGACGCCGTCCGCGCGGAAGCCGGTCGGTTTGAAATCGAACACCAGCTTCGAAAAACCGCGCGTTTCGTTGGCGTCGAAGTACGCGTTGACGTCCCTCTCCAACAGGACGAGCTCCCCTTTCGAATAGCCGATCAGCTTCGAGAGGGATTTCACGTCGTTGCCGTCGAGAGGCGCGTCGAGGTGCGTCAGAAGCGCGTCCAGTCGCATCGTGTCGATGCGGATCTTGCTCAGCGTCGCCCCGCGCATCACCGCGTAGGCGCGGCTGTCCTTCACCGTGACCTCCACCGATTCGGGGTGAAAACCCTGGCCGAGCATGCGCGCGATGTGCGACGCGACCTCCATGTCGCTTCTCTCCTGCGCCTGCGCCGGGGCAAGCCAGGGCCAAAAGGCCGCGGCCAGCAGGAAAACCCCCCCCCAGAACCTCCATCCCTTGCACGCTTTCATCCTTATCGTCATTTCGGATACCTCCTTAAAGTACATCGAATCCGGCGTCATTATACAGACAGGCAGCGGAGCTTGACGCTGGCATTTTGACAGATTCCGCATCTGTGGATAAATTATACGCGATTTGCGCATTCCGAAGAAACGAGGGATATTTTTATGTTTAGCGGCGGACGATCTATCAAGTGGATAAAAACCCCCGACGGGGACGGAAGCGCGGCATCGGCGCGGGTGGAGGAGGTCGTTTCGGCCATCGCCGAGGACGTCAGGGCGCGCGGCATGGACGCCGTGCGGGAGTATGCGGAAAAATTCGACGCGTTCGGCGGCCCTTTCGCCGTTTCCCGCGAGGCCGCTCAAGAGGCGCTGGAGTCGCTCGATCCACGCGTCCGCGCGTCGATCGAAACCGCGATCTCCAACGTTCGCCGCTTCCACGCGCTGCAACGCGAAACGCTGCAGGACCGCGAGTGGGAGCTGTCGCCCGGCGTGCGGGCGGGGTTCCGCTACGTCCCCATGCAGAGCGTCGGCATCTATGTCCCCGGCGGGCGCTACCCCCTCCCCAGCTCCGCCATCATGGGGGTCGTCCCGGCGCGGGAGGCGGGCGTAAAGCGCATCGCCGCATTTTCGCCCCCGGGCCGGGACGGCGGCATCCACCCGGCGACGCTGGCG
>DAIRUD010000510.1:0-1579 GCA_036803565.1 Synergistaceae bacterium
GATCCTGTGCAAGGAGCAGTACGCGCAGCAAATCGATAAGGCGATTTTCCCCGGAACCCAGGGCGGACCCCTGATGCACATTATCGCGGCGAAGGCCGTTGCCTTCAAGGAGGCGCTGGAGCCGGAATTCCGCGCCTATTCGCAGCGTGTGATCGACAACGCCAAGGCGTTGGAGAAGGCATTCACGGCGCATGGCGTGCGGATGGTATCGGGCGGGACGGATAACCACCTGCTGCTGCTGGACCTGACCGGCACGGAGGTGACCGGCAAGGCGCTGGAGGCCATGCTGGGCGAGGCGAACATCACCGTCAACAAAAACACCGTGCCCAAGGAAACCCGCAGCCCGTTTGTCACCAGCGGCATCCGTATCGGTACCCCGGCGGTGACGACGCGCGGCATGACGACGGACGATATGGCGCGCATCGCCGCGTGGATCGCGCGCGTCCTCAAGGAGGCCGCGGCGGAGCGGGGCTTCGTGGGCCGTTTCGGCGGCGACGAGTTCCTCGCGGTGTTCGAGGCCGGGGACGCGGACGGGGCCGAGGTGTTTCTGGACGCGGTGCGGCGGGGTGTGGACGCGTACAACGAGGTGCGGATAAACACGCTGGAGAAGATCCACTACGCCGCCGGCTACGTGGTCGCGAATCCACAGGCGCGGGACATCGAGGATATCATCCACGACGCCGACAACCGCATGTACGAGAACAAGCGCAAGTTAAAGGGGCGGGGGTAAAGGGTTCCTCCGCCGGGTGAGCCGCGCATGAGCATCCGGCGCGGCTTTCGTCAATTGTCGTTTTACACATGGCGCGGTTCGGCGGGCGATGGTACGATGCCGCTCATGCTCCGGCAAGGGTGTGTCGTGCCCGGGCATGCAAGCATTTCGAACTTTCGAAGGAGGTTGCATGCAAGATGAAAACAGTGGGGAAAAGAACAGCGGGCTTTCTCGGCGGAGGGGCGCGCGGCGTGCGCGCGGTCGTCGCGGCGTTGCTTCTGACGGCGGTGCTGGCGGCCTGTGCGGCGGCGGCGTCCTTTATCGGCGAGGAGCGGGCGCGGGAGATCGCGCTGAAGCAGGCGGGCGTCTCCGCCTCGGAGGCGAGGGTGCTCAAGGTCGCGCGCTACGAGAAGCGGGGCGTTTCCCTCTACGACGTGGTGTTGCTGACGGACAGCGCGAAATACGGCTGCGAGATCGACGCCGAGACGGGCGAGGTCATCGCCTTCTTCCGCAGGGACATTCGCGGCGGCAAGCGCCTGCACGAGGAGCGCCGCGAGGGGGAGGCCCGGCAGGGCGAGCGCATCGGCGTCGAGCGGGCCAAGCGGATCGCCTTCGACCACGCCAAGGTCTCCGAGGCCGAGGTGCGTAAACTGGAGGTGGAGTTGGACCGCGACGACGGGCTGCTCGTCTACGAGATCGAGTTCAAGCACGGCGGGATGGAGTACGAGTACGAGATCGACGCGCACAGCGGCGTGATCCTGCGCTGGAAAGCCGACCGCGACTGACGGATCGGCGGAAGCGGCCGCTTTTCGCGGGCCGATAGGCATACCGACAATGGCGGCGGCATCGCTGGGCGGAGGGTGCCCGACG
>DAIRUD010000511.1:0-1578 GCA_036803565.1 Synergistaceae bacterium
GTTCGCCGTGCGGGGCCTGCCGCCAGTTCCTCTCCGAGTTCAACCCGGAGATGGCGGTTATCCTCAAGGAGCATGGGGTGCTGCGGACGTACCGCCTCGACGAGCTTCTTCCCGTCCGCTTCGAGTTGGAGGAATCATGACGATACCGGATTTCCGTACAGAACCTCCCGCGCCGCCGTTTCGCGCGGGCTACGTTTCGCTGGTGGGGCGCCCGAACGTCGGCAAGTCATCCCTGATCAACGCGCTGCTGCGCGAGAAGGTGGCGGCCGTTTCGAGCAAGCCGCAGACGACGCGCAACGCGGTGCGCTGCATCCTGACGACGGACGCGCACCAGATCGTCTTCGTCGATACGCCCGGCGTACACGTGCCGCGCAACGCCTTGGGCGAGTTCATGATGCAGGAGGTCGCCGACGCCCTCGCGGGAGTCGACGTGCTCTGCTTCATCGTCGAGGCCGGGCAGGCCGCCGGGGAGCGGGAGGAGGAGATCCTCGCCGTCCTGGAGCGCGCCGCCGTGCCCATCGTCCTCGTTGCGAACAAGGTGGACCGGCTCCGCGACAAGAGCGGGGAGGAGCGCTTCTGGAAGTATCTGGCGCCGTTGCAGGAGCGATTGCGCCCGGCCGCGGTGGTCCCCGTCTCCGCAACCGCTGGGACGAACCTCGACGTTCTGCAGGAGGAGATCGCCAAACTGTTGCCCGAGGGCGAGCCGATCTATCCCGCCGATATGCTGATGGACACGACGGAGCGCTTTCTGGCCGAGGAGATCATCCGCGAGAAGATCTTCGAGGTCACGGAGCAGGAGGTGCCGCACAGCGTGGCCGTGGTCGTGGAGGAGTTCAAGAGCCCGGACGAGTTTCCGGAGTTGAAGCGGGCGACGATCCGCGCCAATATCCTCGTCGAGCGGCCGGGACAGAAGGGGATTTTGATCGGGGACGGGGGCGGAAAATTGAAGGCCATCGGCACGGCCGCGCGCCTGGAGATGGTCGAGCGGTTCGGCTGGCCCGTCCATCTGGAACTCTGGGTGAAGGTCAAACCCGGCTGGCGTAAGACCCGCCTCGAGGTGGAGCGGGCGGGCTACCGGCGCAGGTAGAACCGGTGCGTCCCCTGCGCCTGGGTGAAACGGACGCGCTGCCGCAGGGCGACCATGCGGCGAGCGGCGTCGTGCTCTCCCGCCGGGAGGGCAGCCTGAGAGCGCAGGACCTGACGCTCTTCCTGTCCGGCCGGGGCCTGCTCCGCGTCGGCGCGCCGGGGGCGGACGGGGCGAAAAACCGCTTCGGCGGCGGCACGGAGCCGCTCGTCTGGGGCACCTTCCACCTGTATCAGAGTCCGCGGCGGCTCTACCTCAAAGGGGTGGACGCCAAGGAGGACTTCTGGGTCGTGCGAACGTCCCCGCATACGCTGCGGACGGCCCTGGCCTGGAACGCCTCCCTCCTCTCCCTCCTCCCCGAGGGCCTGGAGAACGACTCCCTTCTTTCCCTCCTGTGGGGCTGCATGAAGCACCTCGCGGCGGGCGTCGCCCCCGCGCTGCTCGACCTGCGCTTCGCCTGGCGCTGGGGCAACCTCTGGGGCCTCGCCCCCGTC
>DAIRUD010000512.1:0-1576 GCA_036803565.1 Synergistaceae bacterium
CCCGTGCAGCCGCTCGATCCGCGCCGCCTCCGCGCCTTTCGGCAGCGACGGGGCGGGCGCGGCCCGCGATGCCGCCGACCGGATATACCGCGCCACGCCCGCGTCCGTTGCGATCCGATAGAGCGACATCCCCCCGCCGATCACCAGCATGGCGACGGCGAAATACCGAAAGGCGACCGAGAACGACAACCTCCGGTCCGCCCGCGATTTCGGCACGGCGCGCGGCCTCACCGCGCCATCAGCGCGAACACGCCCCATCCCAGGTATTCGCGCGTGTACGCGGCATGACGCCGAGGCTCCGCGGTCAACAGGGCGCGGACCTCTCCCGCCAACTCGTCGTCGGGGTTCTCCTCCAGCCAGCGGCGCATGGTGAGCCACTTGGCCGCCTCGTATCGATCCCAACCATCCTGGTCGGCCAGGACCATCTCCACGACGTCCCAGCCGAGGTCGTCGAAGGAGGCGAGTAAATCCGGCAGCAGAAGAAAATCGGAGATCGCCTGGGCGAAGCACTTCTTGGCGACGTCCTCCGTCGGCGGTCGGCGCAGCCAGTACGGCTCGCCGATGAGGGCGATGCCGCCGGGACGAAGGCTCCGCGCCAGCAGCGCGAGGGTTCCGGCAACGCCTCCGCCGATCCAGGTGGCGCCGACGCAGGCTGCCACGCCGACCTTTTCGTCGGCGACGTAACCGGCGGCGTCGCCGTGGACGAACACGACCCGGTCGGCGACACCCAGTTCCCCAGCGCGGCGCTTCGCCTGCGCGGAGAACAACCGGCTCATGTCGACGCCGACGCCGGTGACCCCGTGATCGCGCGCCCAGGTGCAGAGCATCTCGCCCGAACCGCTGCCGAGGTCGAGTACGCGCGTCCCCGGTTCCAGCCGCAGCGCCGCGCCGAGCGTTGCGAGCTTTTCCGGCGTGAACGGGTTATGGATGCGGTGCGCGCTTTCGGTGATGTTGAAGATACGCGGAATGTCCATGTCCAACGCGAAAACCCCTTTGATGATCGCAATATGTGTATCAAACGTCCGGTCCCGCAATTCCCGATACCGTTCGACAACCATACACGCAAGCGGCGAAATCGCCAAGGCGTCCTTCCCAAGCGGCGAAAAGCGGCCCTACCCCACGCCCGGCAGGTATTTCAGCGGGTCGACCGGCTTGTCGCGCAGGCGCACCTCGAAGTGCAGGCAGTACCCGGTCGTCCGCCCCGTGCGCCCGACGGTGCCGACCACCGCCCCCTTGGCCACGCGCTGCCCCCGCTTGACGGAGATCTTGGCGCAGTGCGAGTAGAGGGTGGAGACCCCGCCGCCGTGGTCGATCACCACGACGTTGCCGTAGCCGTTCATGCGCCCGTCGCCCTCGGTGGAGACGTCGCGCACCACGCCCGCCGCCGCCGCCCGGATCGGCGTGCCCGGCGACATGGCGATGTCGATGCCCTTGTGCCACGCGCCCCAGCGCTTGCCGAACTTCGAGGAGACGCGCCCCTTGAGCGGCCACTGCAAGCCGCCGGGGACGACCTCGCGCTTGCCGGGCGGCCTCTTGGGGCCGGACCCGGCCGGTTTCGCGGGCTCTTTCGCCTGCG
>DAIRUD010000513.1:0-1576 GCA_036803565.1 Synergistaceae bacterium
ACGGCGATGGACATCCTGCGCGGCGGACGCGCGTTGACGCGCCTCGAACGCTTCGCCGCACTATCCAACACCCCGGAGAAAACCCGTGTCAGTGCTTGACGAGATCGTCGCCCGCAAACGAAGCGACGTGGCGGAGCGCATGCGGCGCACGCCGCAGGAGGAGCTGGCGCGCCGGGCCCTGCCGACGCGGCGTCGCTTCGCGGAGGCGCTGCGCAAACCGGGCGCCCGCTTTATCCTGGAGTGCAAAAAGGCCTCCCCGTCGGAGGGTTGCATCCGCCCGAACTTCGACATCGCGGAAATCGCACGGACCTACGCCCCCTTCGCGGACGCCGTCTCCGTCCTCACGGACGAACCCTATTTCCAGGGCGGCTTCGCGTATCTCCGCGCGGCGCGCGAAATCCTCGACCAACCGATTCTCTGCAAAGACTTCGTCATCTCCCCCTACCAAGTGTACGAAGCGCGGGCCAACGGGGCGGACGCCGTACTGCTCATGCTCTCCGTTCTGGACGACAACATGTATCGAACATGTTCCCACATCGCCGCGGCGCTCTCCATGGATGTCCTCACCGAGGCCCACGACGAGGAGGAAGTCGACCGTGCCGTGGCCCTCGGCGCGGAGGTGATCGGCCTCAACAACCGGGACCTGAAAACCCTGCGCGTCGACCTCGGCGTTACCGCCCGCCTCGCGGGCAGGATTCCCGGCGACCGGATCGTCGTTTGCGAATCCGGCATCCGCTCCCACGCCGACGTCGTCGCGCTGCGGGCGAGCGCCGACGCCTTTCTCGTCGGCACCCGCCTCATGAAGGAGGCGCGCCTGGACCTGGCGGTGCGGGAGACGCTGTTCGGGCGCGTCAAGATCTGCGGCCTGACGACCGCGGCGGATGCCGGCACGGCGTACGCCTGCGGCGCTTCCCTGGGCGGCGTGATCTTCGCGCCGGATTCCCCCCGCTGCGTCGACGAAAAGGCGGCGGAGGCGGTCGCGGCGGCATCCCCCCTCCCCCTCGTCGGCGTCTTCGTCGACGAGGACCCGGCGCGGATCGCCCGCATCGCCGAAACCCTGTCCCTCGCCGCCGTCCAGCTTCACGGCGACGAGACGGACGACGATATCGGCACATTGCGTCCCCTGCTCCCCCAGGGCTGCGAAATATGGAAAGCCGTGCGGGTGGCGGACGCTCTCCCCGCCACCGAGACCGTCCGCGCCGACCGCCTGCTGCTCGACACGCACGCGGCGGGAGCGCGCGGCGGCACCGGGCATTCGTTCGACTGGGAACTGTTGCGCGCGTACCCCGACAAACAGAGGATCGTCCTCGCCGGCGGCATTTCGCCGAAAAACGCCGACCGCGCCATGTCACTCGGCGTCTATGCGATCGACGCGAACTCCCGCCTGGAATACCCGGAAGCACCGGGCCGCAAGAACCCGGACGCCGTCCGGACATTGTTCGAAGCCTTACGAGGCGTGTAAAGCCAGGACCGCGGGGGCGCGGTCCCCTTGACCCCCTATACGGCAAATCGATTTTCGCCGCGCGAAAAGCGATTTGCGGATCAGGGGTCCAGGGGATTGCAATCCCCTGGCGGG
>DAIRUD010000514.1:0-1570 GCA_036803565.1 Synergistaceae bacterium
ACCATTTTTTGTTGGCCTGCACCAGGAATTCGGGGCGGAATAGTTGGCGAGCATGGAATCCAGATTGCCCGCCGCGACCAATACCGCGAGGCGCGGTCGGCCCATGCGCTCGAAATCCTCCCGTCCCCTCCAGTCCGGTTGCGCGACGATGCCGACGCGCCAGCCGCGGGATTCCAGAAAACGGCAGACGACGGCATGTCCGAAGGTCGGGTGGTCGACGTAGGCGTCTCCGGTGACGCAGAGAAAGTCCAGCGCGTCCCAGCCGCGCGCCTCCATCTCCGCGCGCGTCGTCGGCAGAAAGGGCGGCTGCTCCGTTCCACGCTCCCGGATCGCCGTTTTGGGGTGAGGGGTTCCTTTTTTTCGCGTCATCGGCGTTTATATGCGGTTGATGCGGACGATGCCCGCGCTGTCCACGTCGTCGAGCAGGTCCTCGATCGTCCTGCCCGCGAGCGGGTGGACCCAGTCGGGTGCGATATCCCGGAGGGGCAGCAGGACGAACGCCCGCTCGCACATCGCGGGGTGCGGAACGACGAGGTGTTCCGACGTCAGCGTCGCGTCTCCGTACAGGAGGATGTCGATGTCGATCTCCCGCGGCCCCCATCGTCGGCCGGGGCGTCGGCCGAGCGCCCGTTCGATCGCCTTCAGCTCCGACAGCAGCTCGGTCGGGGCCAGCGCCGTCTCCAGCGTGGCGCAGGCGTTGAGGAAGCGGGGTTGGGCCTCCACCCCCCACGGGGGGGTTTCGTAGGCGTCGCTGACGCGTTCCGGTTGCGCAATGCGCCGTTCGATCATATGTATGGCGGCGCGCAGGTTGCCCAACCGGTCGCCGACGTTCGAACCGAGCCCCAGCGCCACCCTAGGCATCGCGCCGGTTCCTGACCGCGTCCATGAGGTCGGCGGCGCGCCGGTTCGGCGCGACGTCGTGCACGCGGACGATCTCCACGCCCTCGGACGCGCAGAGCGCGGTCACGGCGACGGTCCCCTCCAGACGGTCGGCCGGGTCGTCCAATCCCAGGACGTGCCCGATGAAGCGCTTGCGCGAGGCGGCGATGAGCAGGGGCGATCCGAAGCGTCGCCAGTCCGCGAGGTGCGCGAGGATGTCGAGGTTGTCGGCCGGGCGTTTGCCGAAACCGATGCCCGGGTCGAGAATGATGCGTTCCCGCCGGACGCCGTGCGCTTCGAGAAACGCGATTTTGTCATGGAAGAACTGTGACACCTCCGCGCGGAAATCGTCGTAGGACGGATCGGTCTGCATGACGTCGGGCGTGCCTTGCGTATGCATCAGGACGTAGGGAGCGCCGGTCTCCGCGATCAAGCGCGCCGTCGCCGCCGCTTCCTGCGGCAGTTCGAGGCCGGAGACGTCGTTGACGATATCCGCGCCCGCCTCCAGGCAGCGCCGGGCGACGCCGGCCTTGCGCGTGTCGACGGAGATCGGCATGTGCGGCAGCCTGCGCCGGATCGCCGCCACCGCCGGAACGAGCGTTTCGATCTCCGCGGCCTCCGATACGCCCAGCGAACCCGGCCGCGTCGATTCCGCGCCGATGTCGAGGATATCCGCGCCCTCCCCGGCCAT
>DAIRUD010000515.1:0-1565 GCA_036803565.1 Synergistaceae bacterium
TCGGGGGTCCAGGGGGCTGTAGTCCCCTGGCGGGGTGTGGGGCGGAGCCCCACGGTCCGCGCCCTTATCGTTTGGCGATCTGCGAGATGGCGGCGAGGGTGGCGGCGATCTCGTCGCCGGTGTTGAAACAGCCGGGCGAGAGGCGGAGCGCGCCCTCCGGGTAGGTGCCGAGCGTGCGGTGTGCGAGCGGGGCACAGTGGAGGCCGGGGCGCGTTTCGATGCCGAACTCCCTGGAGAGGATGTCGGCGGCGCGGGCGTTGTCCATGTTGCGGAGATTGAGCGCGATGACGGGGACGCGCGGACTCTCGAAGTCCGGCCCGTAGAGCGTGACGCCGTCGATGGCGAGAAGGCCGTCCCAGAGGGTGTGCGCCAGGGTGGCGGCGTGCGCCCCTCCTGAGCGGCCGTCGGCGGCGAGGTGGTCCAGCGCTGCCGAGAGCCCGGCGATGCCGGGGAGGTTGGGGGTGCCGGCCGCGAATTTATCCGGCATGGTCGGGGGATGGCGCTCCTCGTGCGAGAAGCTGCCGGTGCCGCCCTCGATCAACGGTTCGCAGGCTTCGGCGAACGCGGCGTTCCAGAGGATGCCGCCGGTGCCCTGCGGCCCCAGCAGTGCCTTGTGGCCGGTGAAGCAGAGGGCGGCGATGCCGAGGCCGGCAACGTCGATCTCGACGTGTCCTGCGCTCTGCGCGGCGTCGACGACGAGCGGTACGCGGCGGCGGGCGCAGATCTCCGCGACGGCGGCGATATCCTGCAATGCTCCGCATACGTTGCTGGCGTGGGAGAGGACGACGAGGTCGGCGGGGGCCTCCAGGGCGGTGGCGAGCGTCTGCGGGGGGAGGTATCCGCCGGAATCGCACGGAAGGATGTCCACGACGATTCCGCGCGCCTCCAGCGCGCGCAGGGGGCGGACGACGGCGTTGTGCTCCATCGAGGAGGCGAGGACGCGCATGCCCGGCCTGCGCAAGTATCCCTTGAGGACGAGGTTGAGCGCCTCCGTGACGTTCGCCGCAAACGTGACGTAACGGGCGTCGCGCACGTGAAAGAAGCGGGCCAGCTTTTCGCGGCAGTCCTCGGCAAGGCCGATCGCCTGGATGTCGCGGGCCGAGGCCGACCCGCGGGAGTAGTTCGCCCCGCAGCGGGAGATATACCCGGCGACCGCCTCCGCCACGCAATCCGGCTTCGGCCAGCTCGTCGCCGCGTTGTTGAGGTAGAGCGCCACGTCCCTTATCCGATGACGACGGATCGATTCGCGCCGAAGACCGCCTCGACGATCTCGAACATGTTCGAGACGCGCCCCGCAGCGACGCGGTCGGTGACGCCGAAGTGTTTCGTGCAGGTTCCGCAGACGAGGACGGTTGCCCCGCGCGCCTCCATCTCGCGCAACGTCTGCGCGCAGGAGGATTCGGGCAGGGCGAGGAAAACCGCGTCGTTCATCAGGGCCACGGTTTGCGGCGGCGCATCCCGCAGCGCGACCGCACCGAGGAAGGACTTCATCAAAACCTCGCCCAACCCCTCCGATTCCGCCCCGAGAAAACGGGATTTGATCAGGATCGTCGCCGCGTCGCCCG
>DAIRUD010000516.1:0-1562 GCA_036803565.1 Synergistaceae bacterium
CTCCCGGGTAGGGTGGGCGTGCGCCGCACTGCGTATTGACAGCGCCCCGCGTTCGTATATTCTTTCCCCTGCGGGGCCGCGAAGCGAGCGGCGCGCACGGCGGGGGGAGCGCGATCGCGGAACCGGCGCTGCCCTGCGAGAGCATGGAGCGCCGAGGCGGAAGGTGCGTTGCGTCGGGACGGGGCGGGTTTGGGTCGTTCGATCCCATGTCCGGAACATACGAAGGAGGGCAGCGTTATGGAATACGAGGTGCGCGTCAAACAGGTCGAACCCGTGGAGGTTGTTTCGATCCGCAGTAAAATGTCCATGTCGAACATCGGAACGGCGATGGGTGCGTGTTACGACGAGTTGTACCGCTATCTGCAGGAGGCGGGCGGGGAGTGTCTCGGCGGCTGTTACGCCGTCTACCACGGGGAGACGTTCGACCCGGAGGATATGGATGTGGAGTGCTGTTTCTCCGTCGCGCGGCCGCTGCCGGACAAGGGGCGGATCTTCTCCCGGGTGCTGGAGGGCGCGACGGTCGCGAGCACGTTGCACGTCGGTCCCTACGCGACGCTGGAGGGCGCGTACCGGGCGCTCGGCGAGTGGGTCGAGAAGAACGGCCGCACCTATGCCGGTCCGGCGCGCGACGTGTACCTCGACGACCCCTACGATACGCCGCCGGAAAAGCTGCGGACCGAGGTGCAGTTCCCGATCAAATAGGCGCATCGCGGGACGCAGCGGTTTCGCTTGTGTCGTGCCGGGCCGTGGGCGCGCGTCTCCTGCGGCCCGGTCGCATCTTGCGGGGCGTGGGGTGCCGCTCCGAGCCCGTGCCGCATCGCGGCGTTCGGCGGAGATTGCGTTACAATGGACGTCGCGCCGTCGTCGGCGCGCATCTTAGGTTTGCGGGGTTTGCATATGGAGCGAGATCTGACCGTCGGCAGCGAGTGGAGGGCGATCCTCTTCTTCTCCCTGCCCATCATGGGCTCCACCTTCCTTCAGGTCATGTATCAGCTTGCCGACAGCCTCATCGTCGGCAACTATATCGGGCCGACGGCCCTCGGCGCGGTCGGGCTGACGAACTCCCCCACCTGGCTCCTGCTGACGTTCTGCACCGGCATCGGGACCGGGACGAGTATCGTCGTGGCGCAGTATTACGGCGCCGGGAGGCGGCGGGACATCCGCGTCGTCACCGCCGCCGCGTATGCGCTGTCGGTCGCCGTCTGTGCCTTGCTGCTCATCCCCAGCCTTTGGTTGGCCAAACCGCTGATGTGGGGGGTCCTCGCCGCGCCGCCGGAGATGCGGGAGATGAGCGTCCTCTACTTCCGCGTCTACGCCGCGGGCATCCTCTTTCAGATGCTGTACAACGTGACGTATGGCATCCTGCGCGCGCATGGGGATTCGCGCAGCGGCCTGCTCTTCCTGCTCGTCGCCGCAAGTCTGAACGTCCTGCTCGATCTGCTCTTCGTCGTCGTCTACCGCTGGGGCGTGGGCGGAGCGGCGGCGGCCACGGTGCTTTCGCAGGCCGGGTGCGCCCTCGCCAGCATGCTCTACCTTGCCCGCGTCCTGCCGCACCTCCGCCC
>DAIRUD010000517.1:0-1559 GCA_036803565.1 Synergistaceae bacterium
TGGCACGCTGGCAGATGCTGGCGGCCTTCATCATGACCGTGACGGCGACAGCGGTGCTCGGCACCTGGCGTACGCTGCACTGGCACGAGGCGGAGCTGCTGGCGCTGTCCGGCCCCAGGAACCCATACCCCGGAAAACTGGGCGTGGTGGAGGAAGGGGCGCTGGCGGACCTGCTGCTCGTCGGCGGCAATCCGCTCGAGGATCTTTCGTTGTTGGAAAACTCCGAGAGAAATCTTCTCGTCATCATGAAGGACGGGAAAATATATAAGGACCTCAATTAGAGCCGGGACCGGAGGATGATTTCATGCTGAGACGACGTTTCATTCTGACCGCACTGACGCTCTTCCTCTGCCTCGCGTTCGCCAATATGGTGTTGGCCGCAGAAGTGGAGACGGACGAGAGCACGGATTCCGGCAAGGCGAAATTCTTCATCGCACCCTACGGCTGGTTGATGGGGATGAACGCCACCGTCGGGGCGAAGGGTTACACGACCAAGGTCGACAGCTCCTTTTCAGACGGGTTCGACAAGGTCGACTTCGCCGGCATGCTCGCCATGGAGGCCGTCTGGCACAACAGGTACGGCATCATGGCAAACCTGAATCTGGTGCAGCTCAAGGATCAAGGGGCCTATCACGGCATCGAACTCAACGGTGGAACGGACATATTCTTCGGAAGCGCGGCGCTATTTTACCGCGTCATCTCGCAACCGCTGAAAAGACACCCTTCGGCCTACGCCAATTTCGACCTCATCGCGGGCATCAACTATTGGGACGTCGGACTGGACCTCACGGTGGATATTCCTACCCAAAATACATTGCGCGTCTCGAAAAGCGCGAACTGGGTGGATCCCATCGTCGGGGCCAGAATGCAGATCCGCTTCAACGACGACTGGACGTTCGTCCTGCAGGGACACGTCGGCAAGGGAGGCGACACCGAGAGCACCTGGGACGCGGCAGCGCGCTTCGGCTACCGGATCGGCAACGGCACCTCGCTCGCAATCGGGTATCGGGCGGTCAACGTCAACCGCAGGGAGAGCAACGGTTTCGTCTTCAACTCCACGCTGCACGGCCCCGTCATCGGCCTCGTCTTCACCTTCTAGCGAAGACCGGGCAAGGTTGTGCGGGGATGGACTCAGATGTCCTCCGTCATCCAGGACGGACGCACGAAAAACGATGTCACCTGGCGGCTTTCTGTGTCCCCTGCCGTCATTGCGAGCCCAACAGGACGTGGCAATCTCATACCGCTGAAGCCTGGTGAACCGTGAGCCAGATACCGGAGGCAGGAAACTCAAGCCCGAGATTGCCACGTCGCTACGCTCCTCGCAATGACAGCCATCTTAATGAGTCTGCCTTGATCCGTCTTCGACCTACATTGACATCGACGTCCGCATCCGGTATAGTTCGCCCCGATATGTTCCACTCGTTTGGAACCGTAAAGGAGTTGCCTTAATGTCGGCGATTGTGGAAGTGGCTTTCCCCTAAAACCGAATACCGCGGAACGGAGCAAAAGCGCGCGAAAAATACGCAGCGCATTTGGGCCGTACTGCCAGCACCTTTCGT
>DAIRUD010000518.1:0-1549 GCA_036803565.1 Synergistaceae bacterium
ATGGAGCCGTTTCCCGCGCGCATCGACTGCGCGCGGCTATTCTGACGGACGGGAGGTGGACGCGGGTGGCGAAGTACGATTTTGAAAGCGTTGTCAACCGCCATGGACAGTCCTCGGAGAAGTGGGTGTTGATGCGGCGGCAGTGTCCCGAGGTCGGGGAGGAGGTCGTCCCCTTTTCGGTCGCGGATATGGAGCTGAAGCATCCGCCCGAACTTGTGCGGGGGCTGATCGACTATATCGCCGACGATGCCGTGCTGGGCTATACGATACCGTACGACGCATATTACGACGCGGTGACCGGCTGGATGGAGCGGCGGCACGGCTGGCGGATCGAACGGGAGTGGATATCCGTCTCCAACGGCGTCATCCCGGCGATTTACGACCTCGTCAAGGCGTTCGCCGGGCGGGGGGAGGGCGTGATCCTGCTGACGCCCGTCTATTACCCGTTTTACAATGCCGTCGTGCGAAACGGCAGGCGCGTGCTGGACTGCCCCCTGCGCGATACGGGAGGCGCGTACGAGATCGACTTCGACCTTCTGGAGAAGACGGCGCGGGATCCGGCCGCAAAGCTTTTGATCTTCTGCAGCCCCCACAACCCCGTCGGACGCGTGTGGCGGCGCGAGGAGCTGGAGCGGGTCGGCGATATCTGCCTGCGCCACGGCGTGACGATCGTCTCCGACGAGATCCACTTCGACCTCGTCCTGCCGGGACACCGGCACACCGTCATGGCCTCGCTCTCGGAGGAACTGGCCGATGCCGTCGTCACCTGCACCGCGCCCAGCAAGACCTTCAACCTCGCGGGCATGCAGACGGCGAACATCGTGATCCGCAACCCCGCCCTGCGCGCGGCGTACCGCGAGGAGCAGGCGCGTTCCGGGTTCGACTGTTTGAACGCGCTCGGCTTCCGCACTTGCGAGTTGGCGTATACGAAATGCGAGCCCTGGCTCGATGCGCTGCTCGAACTGCTGGAGCGCAACCGGCGCGCGCTGTCAAACTGGCTGGCGGAGCGCATGCCGCGGGTGCGCATGTACCCGCTGGAGGGCACGTACCTCGCGTGGCTCGACTTCCGCGCCCTCGGCCTCGCCCCCGAGGCTCTGGAGACGTTGATGACGCGCAAGGCGCAGGTGTTCTTCGACGAGGGTTACATCTTCGGGGAGGCCGGGGCGGGTTTCGAGCGCATGAACATCGCCTGCCCGACGCGGGTCCTGCTCGACGCGCTGGAGCGGGTCGCGTCCGCGACGGCGGGGTTGGCGCCGTGAAGGAGAACGCCTACGACGACGCGGCGTTTTTCGCCAAGTACAGCCGCTTCCCGCGTTCCGTGGAGGGTTTGCGGGCGGCGGGCGAGTGGCATGCGCTGCGGGACATGCTCCCCGATTTCGCGGGCAAACGCGTGCTGGACATCGGCTGCGGGTTCGGCTGGCACTGCATCTACGCGGCGGAACAGGGTGCGGCGCGCATCGTCGGGACGGATATCTCGGAGCGGATGCTCGCCGTGGCGCGCGAGCGGACCCCTGGCCCCAGCGTGGAATACCGGCGGGTGGCGATGGAG
>DAIRUD010000519.1:0-1548 GCA_036803565.1 Synergistaceae bacterium
CGCAGCTCCCGGCGCGGCATCGTTCCGCGCCGACGCCTCGCCGCAAGCGCCTCGATCCGGCGGCGGAATCCGCCCACCGCGCGGAGATCGTCTCCCGGCACGGGGACATCGATCCGCGCCTCGCCGACGTTCTGGCGCGCTGTCGGGCGGCGTTGCGGGAGGACGGCGGGGGAAAACAGTAAATTGTTATGTATTTTGCCGGAATGCCATTTCGTTTTTCAGATGCGCTTTCCGCGGTTATGCAATATACTATGGGTAGGTGTGTGCAAAACGCAAGACGCCGGGATCCGCCGGAGGAAGGCCTCCGGGTGAAGCGGCGTAGGCGGCGGACCGCAATGGTCGCTTTTCCACAAATGCCGTTGCACGGCGTACGTCCGGCGGTAGCTAAAGGAGCAGTGATGGATTGACACAGTTACCCGTTTTGAAAATAGGCAAACATGCCCCGAAGTATCCGATCGTACAGGGCGGCATGGGCGTGAAGATATCCGGTTCGAACCTCGCCGGCCACGTCGCCGCCAGCGGCGGCGTGGGGACGATCGCCAGCGTCGGCTTGGCCTGCGACCACCCGAAGTTCACCGGGAGAAACTATTTCGAGATCAACGAACTGGCGATGGCGGACGCCGTGCAGGCGGCGCGGAAGATCGCCCCCGACGGCGTTCTCGCCGTCAACTGCATGGTCGCCCTCACGGACTACGACAGGCAGGTGCGGAGCGCCTGCGAGGCGGGGATCGATATCATCGTCTCCGGTGCGGGCCTGCCGATGAAATTGCCGGAGTACACGAAGGATTTTCCGGATGTGGCCCTCGTCCCGATCGTCAGCTCGGTCAAGGCGGCGGATTTGGTCGTCCGCAAGTGGGGCAAGCTGTACGACCGCCTGCCCGACGCGATCGTCGTCGAAACGCCGCTTTATGCGGGCGGGCATCTCGGCGCGACGCGGATGGAGCACGTGAACGACGAAGCCTTCTCCCTCGACGCGGTCGTTCCGGAGCTTGTGAAGTATCTGGAGGAAACGGTCCGGGCCGATATCCCCGTCATCGCGGCGGGCGGTATCTGGGATCGGGGGGATATGCTGCGCGCCTTCTCGCTCGGCGCACGCGGCGTGCAGATGGGCACGCGCTTCGCCTGCACGGAGGAGTGCGACGCCGACCCGCGCTACAAGCAGGCCTATATGGAGGCCACCGAGGACGACGTATTGGTGATCATGAGTCCGGTCGGGATTCCCGGCCGGGCGCTTCGCAACCCGTTCGTGGAGAAGTACGTCCAGGGCGAGGTGGAGAGCAAACCCTGCATGGCTGCCTGCCTCTCGCATTGCTCCTATCTCAAGGACCGCTCGACGTTCTGCATCGCGGGCGCGCTCGTCGACGCCTACATGGGCGACTGGGAGAACGGCCTGTTCTTCGCCGGCAGCAACGTCACGAAGTGCACGAAGCTCGAGACGGTGCCGGAGATCTTCAAGGACCTTCTGGGAGAGTGATTCCCAACCAAATCGTCTGCCCTTCGTAAGGGCGATCATCGATCGCCCCTACGAAAACAACGATAACGCAGGCG
>DAIRUD010000520.1:0-1543 GCA_036803565.1 Synergistaceae bacterium
CTTTTCGACCGGAATCGCGGGTGTCCGGCCCGGGGGGGCGTACCTATCAGATGGTCGTCCGCAGGCTGGACAGCGGCAATTACGTTCTCGTCGCCGCGTCCCGCGACAACCTGTTGGCGCGGATTTCGCGGCTGTGGAGCTACTGGCTGTTCTCGGTTATCGTCGCCTCCACGGCGGTGCTGATCGGCATCATCGCGCTCTGGCGTTACTTCGTGCTGCCCGTGCGGCGCATCGTCGAGGAGATCGACGGCGTGCGCTGGGGGACGGATAAGCCGTGCCTCCAGGCGTCGCCTCTATACGAAGTGCGGGAGCTGGAGGGGGCCATCGAGCGCTCCGCCGAGGCCGCCGTGGAGAAGGAATCCCTGCGCATGCGCTATATCGGGGACATCGTCCGGGTGCAGGAGGAGGCGCGCAAGCTGCTGGCCAGGGAGCTGCACGACGGCCCCCTGCAGTCGGTCGTCGCCGCCATCAAACGCGTGCAGCTGGCCCAGAAGGAGGCCACCGGCGCGGTGCGGGAGCGTCTCGACGAGGCGGAGCGCATTTCGCAGCATGCCGCGAACGAGATCCGCGACTACTGCGACGAACTCTCGCCCTCCTGGCTGGCGCTGGGGATCGAGAGTGCGATGGAGGAGCTCGCGGAACGCCTCTCCGCGACGCACGGCGTGGAGATCCGGCTTTCCGTGGAGGGGGCCTTCGAGGGCCTCTCCGACGAATGCGCGCTCTCCCTCGTCCGCATCCTGCAGGAGGCGGTCTCCAACGCGGTGCGCCACGGGAGCGCGACGGTGATCGACGTGTCCCTGCGCCGCGACGACGGCGTCGTCCGCTTCGAGGTCGCGGACAACGGGACGGGCACGCCGGATGTGGGGGAGTTCGATTACGAGCGCATGCGGCTGGAGGGGCACCGGGGCCTTTCCAACATGCACGAGCGGGTGCAGCTTTTCGGCGGCGACCTGCGGGTCGGCCCCGCGGCGGGCGGCGGGTGGCAGATCTCCGTCGCGGTGCCCTGCTGATGCGACGGGGACGGGAGGGCTAATATGACGGAGCGGGAGATTGCGGGCGGAGCGCCGGTGATCGGTCTCGTGGACCTCGGCTCGAACTCCGTGCGCCTGATGGCGGTGCGAATCAACCCCAACCGCTCCTACACGGTGCTGACCAGGCACAAACGCATGGTCCGCCTGGGGGAGGACGCTTTCGCCAAGGGGCGGCTCTCCGGCGAGGCGATGCGGCGGACGATCTCGGCGTTGCTCGATATCGCGGAGATGTGTCGCGGTTTCGGCGTGGCGGAGACGGTGGCGATCGCAACGGCGGCCGTCCGGGACGCGTCCAACGGAGGCGCGTTCGTCGAGCGCGTATATCGCGAGACCGGCATCCGTTTTCAGATCGTGTCGGGCTTGGAGGAGGCCCGCCTGATCCACCTCGGTGTCTCGTCCGCGCTTCCCCCGACGGAGGGGCCGCGGCTTTTCGTCGACATCGGCGGCGGCAGCACGGAGCTGGTCGTCGGGCGGGGCGGCAAGTTTCTCCATCTCGACTCGCCGAAACTCGG
>DAIRUD010000521.1:0-1527 GCA_036803565.1 Synergistaceae bacterium
GGGGTGCAGGGGATTGCAATCCCCTGCCGGGGGGTGGGGCGGAGCCCCACGAAGTTAAAATGCCCTAAGCGATCCGCGCCGGGAGAGATCTGCGCCCCGCCGACGGGTTTCCGCCTCAGCCTTTTTTCACGCTCCGCAGTTGTTCCCTGTGCAGGCGCGCCAGGCCGTCGTCGGCGACCATCTTGCGGACGATGTCGCGGACCAGCCTGTCCAGATCGCCGTCCTCGGAGTAGTCGGCGACCGCCACGTAGTCGACCCGGTCGTCGCGGAGCAGCTCCGCCACGGTATCCTTCTTCCCTTTCGGGTGGACCGCGATGGACTGCCCGCCGTTGACCTTGACCAGCTTCATGCAGGGGACGTCGGTCAGGCCGTCGCCGATGTAGATCATGTTGCGGAAGGGAATGCGCCGATCGTCGTCATGGAGGTAACGGTTGAGGCTGTCGTCGTCCGAGATGTCCAGGACGCCCTTGTTGACGCGGAAGAGGAACTGCGTCTTGGTCGTGTAATTGACGACCAGCTTGGGCCAGGCGGCGGTGTCGTTTTCGTCGTAGAGGAACTCGCAGGCGTAGATCTCCTTGAACTTTTTGGCGATGCCGCAGCCCTCGATGATCTCCTTCAGGCCGGACGAGATGATATAGTGCTCGACCGTCGCCCCCTGCTCCTTGGCGAAGGCGGCGATGCGGTCGAACCAGCCCTCCACGCCGGGAAAGTACTCGATGCTCTTCCCCAGCTCCACGAAGCGGTCGCGCTTGATGGGCACGTGCGAGTCCCGTGACTTGCGGACCATGAGATAGAGGTAGGCGAGGATGCGGTCCATCTTCTGGGCGCCCGACAGCTCCGCCGACTCGCGCCAGAATTCCGCCGCCGACATGCCGAGGCTGGGGATGAACGCGTACTCCTGCATGTCCTTCGTGCACAGCGTCTTGTCGAAGTCGTACATGATCGCGATGGTGGGTTGCTTCGTCTTGGCCAGGGGAATCACCTCTTCGTCGATACCGTATGTTCCGCGCAAAGCCCCGCGCTACCAGCCGAGGGCGCGCACCTTTTCCTCCGCCTGCTCCAGCGGTACGTCGCAGAGCGCCGCGAGCTGTTTGGCCTTCATGTGACCGTGCGTGGCCGCGATAAAACGCGGCATCAGGAGCTCGCGCGCGAATACCTCCGCCTGCTCCACCTGCCAAATCGGGCGCGGTTGCAGAACGGTGCCGAAGAAGACGCTCGCGCCATGTCCCATCACCGCATGCCCGAGTTCGCGCGCGATCGCGAAGCGCTGTTCCGAGACGGGGAGGGACTGGTTGACGACGATGAACTGTCTGCCCCCATAAATGACATAGAGCGCCGATACGACGCGCTTGGTGCGCATCGGGCGCAATAGGACGCCCGCCTTCTTCAACTGCACGGAAAGGTCGATGGGCAGGTCCGTCCACTTTATGAATTTCTGGGCCTCTTCCTCCGCGTTGCGATGCGTCGTCATGGGGGAAGTATATAGAATGCGGCGGCTTCTGTACATACCGCGCGGGAGCCGGCGAT
>DAIRUD010000522.1:0-1522 GCA_036803565.1 Synergistaceae bacterium
GCGCGGGCGTTCGAGGCCGTGGTCGAGCAGACGGAGGACGAGATCGGGGCCGTCAATATGGCCGTCGGGGCGGCCTACGCCGGGGCGCGGGCCATGGTTACGACCTCGGGGGGCGGCTTCGCCCTGATGATGGAGGGCGTCAGCCTCGCGGGCATGACGGAGACGCCGCTGGTCGTGCACATCGCGCAGCGGCCCGGCCCCGCCACGGGGCTGGCCACGCGCACGGAGCAGGCGGATTTCGACCTGGCGCTCTACGCCGGGCACGGGGAGTTCCCCCGCGCCATCTACGCGCCGGTCAACGTCGAGAGCTGTTTCCGGCTCTCCGGGCTGGCGCACGCGACGGCGCAGAAATACCAGACGCCCGTCTTCCTCCTGACCGACCAGTATATTCTCGACAACGCCTACGACGTCGCCTGCCCGAACCCGGACGATATCCCGGAACCGCTGCCGCCGGTGGAGAGCGGGCCGGAGTACGCCCGCTACGCCTGGCCGGCGGAGGGGCGGTGGGTCTCGCCGCGCTCCGTGCCGGGGTGCGGAACGGGGCTCGTCGGGCTCGACAGCCACGAGCACACCGAGGCGGCGCACATCACGGAGAGCCGCGAGCTGCGCATGCGCATGAACGACAAGCGGCTGGCCAAGGAGGGACCGATGGAGCGCGAGGCGTTGCCGCCCGTCGTCGTCGGGCCGAGGGACGCGTCGACGCTGGTCGTCTGCTGGGGGTCGACCTTCGAGGCGGCGCGCGAGGCTATGGAGCGCATCGGCGCAGCGGACGCCGCGCTCGTCGCCTGCGAGCAGGTGCATCCCGTTCCCGACGCCTTCGCCGCGCTGTTGGGCGGCGACGTGCGGCTGGTCTTCGTCGAGGGCAACGCCACGGGGCAGTTCGAGCGCTACGTGCGCGCGCGCGTCGGGATCGAGGCGGACGCTTCGATCCGGCGCTACGACGGTTTTCCCTTTACGGTGGACGACCTGGAGGAGGCCCTGCGGCCCCTGCTGTGCGGGGAGGAGGATGACGAGGCATGAAAGCGACCGCGTTCGATTACCACGGGGAGATCTCCTGGTGCCCCGGCTGCGGGGACTATAAGATTCTGGAGGCCGTCAAGACGGTGCTCGACGGGATGGGGCTGACGCCGCGCGACGTCGTCGTCGTCTCCGGCATCGGGCAGGCGGCGAAGATGCCGCACTACCTGACCTGCAACTTCTTCAACGGCCTGCACGGGCGGGCGCTGCCCGCCGCCGTCGGCATCAAGGCCGCCAACCCCGGGCTGACGGTGCTGGCCGTCGGCGGCGACGGCGATATGTACGGGGAGGGCGGCAATCACTTCGTCCACACCATCCGGCGCAACCCGGACATCGCCAACATCGTCTGCAACAACATGATCTACGGCCTGACCAAGGGGCAGGGGTCGCCGACGACGCCGCTGGGCGCGAAGACCTCGACCCAGCCGGACGGCGTCACCAGCCGCCCGCTCAACCCCCTGCTGCTGGCGCTGGCCTGCGGCGCGACCTTCGTCGCGCGCGGCAG
>DAIRUD010000523.1:0-1516 GCA_036803565.1 Synergistaceae bacterium
GTGGGAGTTGTTCTCCAGCATCTTGTCCTTGATGGACGAGGTGCGGATATACCAGGCCGGCCTCGGGTAATAGAGCAGCGGGCTGGGGCAGCGCCAGCAGAACGGGTAGTCGTGGATGTACTGTTCCGACTTGACGAGCTGTTTCCTGTTCTTCAGCTCCTTGATGATGGAAGCGTCGGCGTCCTTGACGAACTTGCCGGCCCACGGCAGGATGCGCTCGTCGAAGGTGCCGTCGGTCTTGACCGGGTTGATCATGGGCAAGTTGTTCTCCCGGCAAACGCGGTAGTCGTCCTCGCCGAAGGCGGGGGCGACGTGCACGATGCCGGAACCGGCGTCGAGGCCGACAAAGTCGCCCGCGATGATGCGGAAGGCCGGGGCGTCCGGTTCGACGAACGGGAAAAGCTGTTCGTATTCCTGCCCGACGAGTTCGGCCCCCTTGACGGTGCGCACCACCTCGTGCGGGATCTTGCCCATGACCTTCTCGCGGAGCGCGGAGGCCATGACGAGGAGCTCGTCCTCGACCTTGACGTAGTCGTAGTCGAACTCCGCCCCGAGGGCAAGGCCGACGTTGGAGATAAGGGTCCAGGGGGTGGTCGTCCAGGCGACGAAGAGCACATTCGGATCGGCCTTGCTCCTGAAGGCGACATAAGCCGAAGGATCCGCCACCTCCTTGTAGCCCTGCCCCACCTCGTGGCTGGAAAGGGCGGTGCCACAACGGGGACACCACGGCACGATTTTATGGCCGTGGTAGATGAGGTCCGCCTCCCAGAACTGCTTCAGGCTCCACCACACGCTGTCGATGTAGCTCTCGTGGTAGGTGACGTACGGATCGTCAAGATCGACCCAGAAGCCGATGCGCTCGGTAAGCTTGCGCCAGGCGTCGGAGTAGCGGAAGACGGAGTCCTTGCACTTCTTCACAAAGGCTTCGACGCCGTATTCCTCGATGGCCTGCTTGCCCTCGATGCCGAGTTCCTTCTCCACCTCGATTTCCACCGGGAGGCCGTGGGTGTCCCAGCCGGCCTTGCGCGGCACGTCGTAGCCCTGCATGGCGCGGTAGCGGGGAAAGAGATCCTTGACCACCCGGGTCAGGACGTGCCCGGGGTGCGGCATGCCGTTGGCGGTGGGCGGTCCCTCGTAGAAGACGTAGGTGGACTTGCCCTCCTCCTTGGCGCGGCGGCGGCCCTGAGCCAACTGCTTGTCGAAAATTTTCTCTTTCTTCCAGAACTCGAGCCAATTGACTTCCGAGACGGGAAAGTTGATTTCGCGATCCACAGGTTTGAAAACGCCCATGACAGTGGAACTCCTCAAGTGCAAAACGTGCTGGGTATTCAAGAAACAAGGCGGGACCATTGGCCCGCCGACAACAACAAACCAAACGCACATCTATTATATGGGCCGCCATTCGCCAGCGCAACCGTCAAGGTTCAACTTGAATCCCGCCCCGATTTCCCGCATAATGAAGAGCCCGAAACGGGCAATTCTTCCCGTTCGCGGAGCAAGGATGCGGAAATGTTCA
>DAIRUD010000524.1:0-1514 GCA_036803565.1 Synergistaceae bacterium
CATGCACGCGGCGGTTCCAACCGCGAAGGCCGCCGTTCCGACCGCCCTCCGCCGCATCGTGAACGACAGCGCCCGAGCGATGGGGCACAGGCCACACGGCGATGGCACCCGCCGCAGGACGAGGCGGGTGGAGCTTCCCTATGCCGTTCGGGCCGTATCGGAGGAGTGGAACCGATGCGCGGCATGATCCGTTCCGCAGTGTCGCGCGCGCTGTTTTGCGCCTTCCTGTGCGCCGCCGCATGCGCCGCCCCGGCCCTCGCGGCGGAAGCGCCGAAGCTGGACGCGCGCGGCGCGATCGTCATGAACCTGAAGTCCGAGAGCGTCCTGTACATCCAGACCCCGGACAAGCGCGTACCGCCCGCGTCGCTGGCGAAGATCATGACGTTGTACGTCACCATGGACCACATCGCCTCCGGGGACGTCTCCCTGGACGATAAAGTGAAGATCAGCGCGCGCGCCGCCGGGCGGCCGGGCGCGAAGATGGGGTTGAAGCCCGGGGACGTCGTCCCCTTCGAGCAGCTTCTGCTGGGCACCGCCGTCGCCTCGGGCAACGACGCGGCCACCGCCGTCGCGGAGCACGTCGCCGGATCGGAGAAGGCTTTCGTCGCGCTGATGAACGCCAAGGCGGCGGAGCTGGGCATGAAGAACACCAAGTTCCGCAACCCGCACGGCCTGCCCCCGGCGGAGGGGCAGTGGACGACGGCCCGCGACATGCTGACGCTGAGCAAGCGCTACATCGAGGATCACCCCGACGCCCTCCGCTATCACGGCATCAGCGCGGTGACCTACGGCAAGACGACGACGACGAACAAGAACAAGCTGCTGACCTCCTGCCCCGGGGTCGACGGCCTGAAGACCGGCTGGATCACCGCGTCCGGCTACAGCCTCGTCTCGACCGCCGAGCGCGGCGACATCCGCCTGATCGCCGTCCTGCTGGGCGCGTCCACCTCCAAGGCCATGGCCGAGGAATCCCGCTTCCTCGTAGAAGCGGGATTCACGACCGTGGCGAGCGGGGGCAAGAACAAGGTGGTCCACCAGCTCAAGGCGCGGGACGATGCGCGGAAAAAAGCGCAATCGGCAAAAAAAGCGCAGCCCGCGAAGGGGCAAAACGCGCAACAACAGAAGAAGAACTGAGGACGGACGCATGAGGGAAATTTCGGCGGCCGACGTCACGTCGGCGGTTGCGCAGCTCTGTATCGAGGCCAACTACCGGCTCGGCGGCGACATCCGGTCGGCGTTTCGCCGCGCGCTTGCGGACGAGGAGACGCCGCTCGCGCGCGAGGTGATGGGCTGCCTCCTGGAGAACGCCGACATCGCGGCGGAGGGGAAGCTGCCGCTCTGCCAGGACACCGGCGTCGCCGTCGTCTTCGTCGAGATCGGGCAGGACGCGCACGTCGCCGGGGGCTCTCTGCGGGAGGCCATCGACGCGGGCGTCCGCAGGGGCTACGACGAGGGCTATCTGCGCAAATCCATGGTCTCCGACCCGATCCGCCGCGTCAACACCAAGGACAACA